>DAIUFS010000054.1:0-11382 GCA_036844485.1 Candidatus Dormiibacterota bacterium
CCGCATGGAGATCGAGCTCGGTAGGGGAAAGATGGCGCGGCGCGCCTACGGCTTCGATGAGGTGGCGCTCGTGCCAGGACGGGTGACCATCAACCCCGACGAGATCGATGTGAGCTTCGCCCTCAACGGTTCGACATTCGCCATCCCTTTCCTGGCGGCGGCCATGGACGGCGTCGTCGACGTCGGCTTTGCCCAGGAGATGGGCCGGCTCGGGGGCCTCGCGGTGCTCAACCTCGACGGCGTCCAGACCCGCTACGAGGATCCCACCGACGTCCTCCACTCCATCGCCGAGTCGACGCCGCAGGAGATCAACGTCCTCCTCCAGAAGATCTACACCGCGCCGGTGCAGGACGGCCTCATCGGCCAGCGTATCGAGGAGATCAAGGCGGCGGGCGTGCCCGTCGCGGTGTCGACCACCCCCGCGAGCGCGGAGCGTCGCGCCCCCATCGTGCAGGAGGCGGGGGCCGACGTCTTCGTGGTGCAGGGCACAGTCCTCACGGCGCGCCACGTCAGCAAGAGCTACAAGCACCTCAACTTCAAGGAGCTCACCGCCTCGCTGGACATCCCCGTCGTCGCTGGCAACTGCGTCGACTACGCGACGGCGCTCGAGCTCATGGACACCGGCGTCAAGGGCCTGCTCGTCGGCGTCGGTCCGGGCGCTGCCTGCACCACCCGCGGCGTGCTCGGCGTCGGCGTCCCCCAGGTAACAGCCACCGCCGACTGCGCGGCCGCGCGCAACGACCACCTGCGCCGCAGCGGTGAGCGCGTCGCCATCATCACCGACGGCGGCATGCGCCTCGGCGGTGACGTCGCCAAGGCCTTCGCCAGCGGCGCTGACGCGGTCATGATCGGCTCCATCTTCGCGTCGGCCACCGAGGCCGCCGGCGGTGGCAACCACTGGGGCATGGCCACTCCCGACCCCAACCTGCCCCGCGGCACGCGCATCCGCACCGGCATCAAGGGCAAGCTCGCCGAGATCCTCTTCGGCCCCGCTCACGTCGATGACGGCAGCATGAACCTGGTGGGCGCGCTGAAGAGCTCGATGGGGGTGTGCGGCGCGCGCACCATCCAGGACTTCCAGCGCACCGAGATGGTCATCGCTCCGTCGATCAAGACAGAGGGCAAAGTGCAGCAAAGAGAACAGCGCGTCGGGATGGGGGTGTGACCCGCGGGATGGCAGTCATCCCCAAGCAGGACACCATCGCGCCGGCGGATCCCGCCGTCGCCCAGGACACCGTCCTGGTTCTCGACTTCGGCTCGCAGTACTCGCAGCTGATCGCCCGGCGGGTGCGCGAGGCGCGGGTGTACTGCGAGCTGGTGCCCGGCACCATCAGCGCCGACGAGGTGCGCCGCCGCTCCCCGCGCGGGCTCATCTTCAGCGGCGGCCCCGCGTCGGTGTACGACGACGGCGCGCCACTCCCCGACCCCGCCATCTACACACTCGATCTGCCCATCCTCGGCGTCTGCTACGGCATGCAGCTGCTCGCCCACCAGCTCGGCGGCGCCGTGCAGCCGGCGGTGCGCCGCGAGTATGGCCACGCCTCCATCAGCATCGACGAGCGCAGCGGCATCTTCGACCGGCTGCCATCGGAGATCGACGTGTGGATGTCGCACGCCGACATCATCAGCCAGCTGCCCACCGGCTTCCGCTCGGTCGCGCATTCGCTGAACTCCCCGTTCGCCGCCATCACCGGCCCCAAGGGCCGCTACGGCATCCAGTTCCACCCCGAGGTCGTGCACACCCCGCTGGGCAAGGAGATCCTGCGCAACTTCCTCATCGACGTGTGCGGCTGCGCCGGCACGTGGGAGCCGTCGTCGTTCATCGAGATGGCGGTCAGCGACATCCGCGCACGCGTGGGCAGCAAGCGCGTGCTCTGCGCGCTCAGCGGCGGCGTCGACTCCGCGGTGGCGGCGACGCTGGTGCACCAGGCGATCGGCGACCAGCTCACCTGCGTCTTCGTCGACAACGGGCTGCTGCGCCGCGCCGAGGGCGAGCGCGTCGTCGAGATCATGAGCCACCAGCGCCACATCAACCTGGTCCACGTCGACGCCACCGATCGGTTCCTGACCGCGCTTGCCGGCGTCACCGACCCCGAGGAGAAGCGCCGCGCCATCGGGCGCACCTTCATCGAGGTCTTCGACACCGAGGCGCGCCGGCTCGGCGACATCGACTTCCTCGCCCAGGGCACGCTCTACCCCGACGTCATCGAGTCGACCTCGCACGACACCCACAACGCGCAGAAGATCAAGACCCACCACAACGTCGGCGGCCTCCCCGAGGACCTCCGCTTCCAGCTGGTCGAGCCGCTCCGCTACCTCTTCAAGGACGAGGTGCGCCAGGTCGGTCTGGCACTGGGGCTGCCCGAGGACATGGTGTGGCGGCAGCCGTTCCCGGGACCCGGGCTGGCCATCCGCATCATCGGCGAGGTCACCGCTGAACGCCTCGACACGCTCCGCGCCGCCGACTGGGTGGTCATCGACGAGATCAAGCGCAGCGGCCTCTACCGCAAGGTCTGGCAGAGCTTCGCCATCCTCACGCCGATCTCGTCGGTGGGCGTGATGGGCGACAACCGCACCTACGCCAACGTCGTCGCTATCCGCATCGTCGAGTCCGACGACGGCATGACCGCCGACTGGGCCAAGATCCCCTACGACGTTCTGGCCACCATCAGCCGGCGCATCGTCAACGAGGTTGCCGGGGTCAATCGCGTCGTGTACGACATCTCCAGCAAGCCCCCGTCCACCATCGAGTGGGAGTAGGCCAGCCGGCGATGCGCGTCCTGATCGCCGGCTCCGGGGCACGCGAGCACGCGCTGGCCTGGGCCTGCACACGGCAGAACAAGCGAGTCGAGCTGTTCTGCGCCCCTGGCAACGGCGGGACCGCCACCATCGCCACCAACATCCCGGTCGCCGCCGACGACCCCGCCAGCGTGGTCGCGGCAGCGCGGGGGTCGGACGCGCAGCTCGTCGTCATCGGCCCCGATGCAGCGCTGGCGGCCGGCGTCGCCGACGCGTGCGCCGCAGCCGGGATCGCCGTCTTCGGTCCCACCGCGTCGGCGGCACGGATCGAGAGCTCGAAGATCTTCGCCAAGACGGTGATGGACGCGGCCGGCATCCCCACCGCGCGGTGGAGGAGCGGTGGCCCGGCGGATCGCAAGCGCCTGCTCGCGCTGGTCGATGAGCTCGACGGGCGCTGCGTCGTCAAGGCCGACGGGCTGGCGCTGGGCAAGGGCGTCATCGTCTGCAGCACCATCGAGGAGGCCCACGCCGCCATCGCCGCGTGTTTCGACGAGCATCGCTTCGGCGCCGCCGGCGACCAGGTGCTGGTCGAGGAGCGCCTCGAGGGACGCGAGGTCAGCGTGCTCGCGCTCACCGACTCGCGCAACATCCGCGTTCTCCCCGCCGCTCGCGACTACAAGCGCATCGGCGACGGCGATACCGGGCCCAACACCGGCGGCATGGGGGCGCTCTCTCCGCCGCCGGCCGCCGACCAGCGCTTCATCGAGCGCGTCGAGCGCGAGGTGCTCCGTCCCTGCGTCGACGCGCTGGCGGAGATGGGCGCGCCGTTTGCCGGTTGCCTGTACGCGGGGCTGATGCTCACCACCGACGGGATGCGCGTGCTCGAGTTCAACGCGCGGTTCGGTGACCCCGAGACGCAGGTGATCCTGCCCTTGCTGAGCGACGACGTGCTCACCCTGCTGTCGGACTGCGCCTCAGGCCATCTCATACCCGGGTTCGCCGCGGCGATCGAGCCGAGCCGTGCCGTCGGCGTGGTTCTGGCGGCGGAGGGCTACCCGGGCTCGCCACGCAGGGGCGACGTCATCAGCGGCCTCGACCAGCTCGACCCCTCGATCCTGGCCTTCCACGCCGGCACGCGGCGCGAGGCCGACGACAGCCTGCGCACCGACGGTGGCCGCGTCCTCACACTTGTCGCCCGCGGCGCCTCCCTCCACGAGGCCCGGCAGCGGGTGTACGACGCCCTGCCGGGGATCCACTTCGACGGGATGCGGCATCGCGAGGACATTGGTGTGGACGAGGTGGAGGACAGATGACAGGGAAGCTGATGGTGGGCATCGTGGTCGGCAGCGAGTCCGACCTGGCGGTGATGTCGAAGTGCGGCGAGGTCCTCGACGGCTACGGCGTCGGCTGGGAGATCGGGGTGATGTCGGCGCACCGCGCCGGCGACATCGTGCGCAGCTACGCCCTCCAGGCGCGCGAGCGGGGACTGCGCGTGCTCGTCGCCGGCGCCGGCGCCGCCGCGCACCTGCCCGGGGTGCTGGCCTCGCTGACCACGCTCCCCGTCATCGGCGTGCCCCTCGCCGCCACGCCGCTGAGCGGCTTCGACTCGCTACTCAGCATCGTGCAGATGCCGCCGGGAATCCCGGTCGCCACCGTCGCCGTCGGCGACATGGGCGCGCGCAACGCCGGCCATCTCGCCGCGCAGATCATCGCGCTCAGCGACGACGACGTCGCCGCCTCGCTCACCGAGCACCGCGCCAAGATGCGCGAGACGGCGCGGCCACCGGCCGGCTTCACCGTCGAGGGCTGGGACCGCGACGAGGGGACCGCCGACACATGAGAGAACGCCGCCGCATCTCCTCCGGCTCTCCGTTCGAGAAGCGCATCGGCTTCAGCCGCGCCGTCGCCGTCGAGGGACGCATCACCGTGTCCGGCACCGCCCCGGTTCGGGCGGACGGCAGCTGCGATCCCGATGCCGAGAAGCAGGCGCGCCGCTGCCTGGAGATTATCGGCCGCGCGCTCCAGGACGCCGACTCATCGCTGGACCACGTGGTGCGCACGCGGATATACCTGGTCGACGCCGCCGACGCCGACGCCGTGGGGCGCGCTCACGCTCAGGTCTTCGGCGAGACCCGCCCGGCATCGACCATGGTGGTGGTCAGCGCCCTGCTCGACCCGCGCTGGAAGGTGGAGATCGAGGCCGACGCCGAGCCCTGAGTCAGGCTGACGCTGAGCTCAGGGCGTGACCAGCGCCGCCTCCGCCAGCGGCACCCTCGCGCGCAACGTCGTCCCAACGCCCGGCGCCGAGGTGATCTCCAGTATGCCGCCGAGCGCGTCCAACCGGTCCTCCATGTTGGTCAACCCTGCTCCCCGTGTAACGGCGGCCACGTCGAACCCGCAGCCGTCGTCGGTCACCTCCACGACCAGCTCGTGACGGTCCTCGCCCAACCGCACCACCACGCTCGACGCAGCCGCGTACTTCTGCACGTTCTGCAGCGCCTCCAACGTGCAGAAGTACAGGGCTGCTTCCATCTCCTGCGGGTATCGGCTAACGCCCTCGGCATCCAGGCGCACCGGGACCGTCGCCTTGCCGGCCTGCGACTGCAGGGCCGCGGCGAGGCCCTTGTCGGCGAGAAGCGGCGGATAGATGCCGCGGGCCAGGTCGCGCAGGGTTTCGAGCGCTTCGTCGGCATTGTTCTTGAGCTCGACCAGGGTGGCTCTCGCCTTGGCGGGATCCCGCATCGCCAGCATCTCCACCAACCCCAGCTTCACCTTGAGCGCGACCAGGTGCTGCTGGGCGCCGTCGTGGAGGTTGCGTTCCAGGCGGCGCCGCTCGCCATCCTGCGCGGCGACCAGCCGCTGCCGCGACGCGCGCAGGTCCTCGAGACGAGCCTGCAGGTCGGCGGTAAGGCCGACGTTCTTCAGCACCAGTCCGGCCTGGTGGGCGAGGTCGTCCATCAGCTTCAGCTCGATCGGCGTCAGCGACTCGCCGCGGCGCTTGGTCACTGTCAGGGCACCGAGCACCTCGCCCTGGTGACGCACCAGAACCGCGCGGTCAGCGCCGGGGATGTCGGGTGCAGCCGATCCATTGAGATCGACAGCCTCTGCGCCGTCGTTCGACTCGGGAGACGCGGCCACGCGGCGAAGCCGGCGGTCCGCACGCACCCACACGGTGGCGAGCTCAGCGCTGGTGCCGTCGCGCAGGACTGTGGCCATGCGCGGCAGCACATCCTCTGCGGCATACGATTCGGCCACACGTGTGGAGAACTCGCTGAGGACCTGATACGGGGTGGCCCTCTTCCCGTACACGAGGCGGTTGGCGACGCGCTGCACGCGTTCGCGCACCGGCTGGAACCCCACCGCCACGATGCCCGTGGCCAGGATGGACAACCCCAGGTTGGGCTTTCCGCCACTGCCGACCAGGGTGCCGATTCCGACGGCAATGCCGACATACACGGCCGTGATGAGAACGGCGAGTGTGCCGTACACCAGCGTGCGGCTGATCACGATGTCGATGTCGTAGAGGTGGTACCTGAGCATCGCCACGGCGATTGCCGCGGGCAGCCCGAGCCCGAATCCGACGATCACGATGATGTCGCCGACCACGTTGTTCTGCAGGGTGGGCGCGGCCAGCCCGACCAGGGTGTAGGTGATCGAGATCAACACGGTCGTCGCCAGCGCGTACGCAACCCACCGCACCTGCTCGCGCTCCGCGCCACTGGTGTGCCGCAGCCGGATCACCAGCGAAACCGCCGCGGCCAGCACCACCAGAAGGCCACCGAGAAACACCACGTACCCGATCGGGCCCATCTCGAGGCCGTGGATGTGTGCGAGCAACAGCGGATTGGGCACGCTGGGCACGCCCGGCGAGGCGATTGGCGCGGCATCGAAGAACCCGAGGCCGTTGTTGAGCGCCGCGAGCGCGATGTCGATCCCCATGACCGGGCGCCAGCGCGCCGAGGGCAGATGACCATTGGGGAAGAGCAGGAGGATGAGCACCACGATCCCGGGATAGACCAGACCGCCAACGGTGGAGCCCAACCAGACGACCCAGTCGACTCCGGGCAGAGATCCCCTGTCCACCACCAGCGTGTGGACGGCGTACTGACCGGTAAGGCCCGGCAACCCGCTTGCGATGGCACCACACAGCAGCAGCCATCCAATGGGGTTGCGTGGCTGCCGTGAGGCGATGAGCCCACCCACCAGCGCGATCGCGATGCTCGGCACCGCCGCCTGCGCGAATCCACCGGCGAGGTCGGCGTTGCGCAGCGCGGGCCCATTGGTGATGGCCAGCGCGATGGCGAGTCCAATGATCAGGTAGGCGAAGCCGGTCGTGCCCCAGGCGAGGACCGACGTGCGCCGCTGCCTCAACGATGGCGACGCGGCCACTCAGAGACCGGAGATCCGGAACACGGCGATGGCGGCGTTGGCGAGCCCAATGAGGAGCAGGATCCAGACGACGCCACGGGAAGCTCGGGCACGGACGGAGACGGCCATGCCGATCAACCAGACGGCGGCGGGGATGGTCTCCAGGGTCTGCCACAGCCCCAGGACAACGGCGCGATACAGCGTTCCAAACACGGGCTCGAGGCTCTGCCTCAGGGCGGGCGACGCCATGGAGTACTGATCGATCAGGTGCGGGGCGGCGGTGGCCATCACCACGGCGCCGATGGAGCCGATAACCACGAGCACGAGGCCGGCGACCGCGTACATGTCGACGAACCTGGCGTCCGCATAGCGGCCCCGCAGGAACAGGACGACAGGGGCGATGCATAGGTAGCCGAACATGTCGACGACGCTCCCCCATCGGATCAGGGCGGCTCCGGTCGGGCCGGACGCGAGCAGCGTGGTGGGCGGCACGCTGAGCTGGGCAGAGAAACCGGACGCGGCGGAATAGAACACCAGCGAGCCCGCCTCCAGGCCCACCGCGAGGATCGCGAATCCGATCGCCAGGCGGGCAGACTCACCGGCAGTCATGCGAGCGACGGTATTGATGGCCTGGTCGTTTGTCGATGGTGCGGTCGTCACTCAGGCCCGGGGTGCTAGCACTCCCTCCGGTTTACAGGCCGCCGCTGACCTGCAGCGTCTCGCCCGTGATGAAGCTGCCGTCGTCGCTGCAGAGAAAGGCGATGACGGCCGCTTGGTCCTCCGGTGTTCCAGCGCGCCGCAGAGGCGTCTGGGAGACGGCTCTAGCCTTGAACGTCTCGTAGTCCTCGCCCAGCCATTCCGCGTGCTGCTGCGGCATGCGTGTCTCGACTAGGCCAGGAGCCACCGCGTTGACGTTGATGTTCGACGGGCCCAGCTCGAGGGCCAGTGTGTGGGCCATCGCCTGGATGCCCGCCTTGGCGGCGCCGTAGTGGATCCGGGAGGGCCAGCCCTTCGCCGCGCCCGACGAGAGCAGCACGATCTTACCCTGCTGGCGGGGCACCATCACAGCCTGCGCTGCCTGAGCGCAGAGGAATGAGCCCCGGAGATGAGTGTTGATCACCGACTCCCATTCCGCGTCGGTGACATTCTGCACCAGGTTGAAGCGGAGAATCCCGGCACAGGCGACCAGGATGTTCACCTGGCCGAACGTCTCGACCGTGGTCGCGAACAGCGTCTCGACGGACTCACGGTCAGAGACGTCGCATGCCACCGCCAGCGCACGGCCACCGTCGCCCTCGACCTCCGCGGCAAGCTCGCGCGCCGGCTCCTCGTCGAGGTCGGCGATCACGACCGCGGCCCCTTCGCGTGCGAAGCGGCGCACGCAGGCTTCGCCAATACCCCGGCCCCCGCCGGTGACAATCGCCACCTGCCCCTCGAATCGCATTGGCCCCCTCCGTACTGCCACCGCGCGGCCGACGACGCCCCCTTTCGTCAGGGCGCCACAGCTTACGCTCGCGCGCTAGCGCCCGACCACGATGCTTACCTGCCAGCCCTGGCCGGCCGGGCACCCGGATGGCTCCGCTGCGGTGCACGGCGGGCGCGTCGAGCTGAGCCGGCTGCTGCCCACCCTCGTGGCCGCGAAGATCCCTGCGGTGACGCCGCGGACCAGTGTCAGCACCCCACTGGGAACCGCCTGCAGCACAGTCCCGTCCGACGGCGTGATGGCAGTCCATCTGCCGTTGTCCGCCTGCGCGACTGGCACGCTGAGGAACACGCTGACCCGCTGCCCGACGTGAATGCAGAAGCTCCCGCCGCTGTCCGTCTGCCCCAGCGAGCCGGCGACGTCGGGGCCGATCGCCGCCGGCAGGACAACGCACGCCGCGGCGGACGTCGAGGGGCTCGGAGTTGGTGACGGCGACGCCCCCGTGCCCGCACCCCCGCCGGTTCCTGACGCCCCGCCGCATGCGAACAGCGCCAGCGCGGGCAACGCCACCGCCATCCGCGCCGGCGCTGCCCGCCTCACGGCCGTGAGGTCACCAGCCCAGTGTCTCAGTACGAGAGCACGCAGCCGCCCGCGCCGCTGTTGAAGGCATTGCTCCATAGCGACTGCACCGCGAATGTTCCCGACGAGAACGTTACGTTCGCTGCGGCACCCTGCCCGCTGGAGATCCACGCGCACTTGTCGCCGTTCTCGCTTCCGGAGCTGTCCAGCCAGCCGCCACTGGGGAAGATGTCGGTCTCGGTCTCACCGAACTCGTGGCCACCGACGATGGTGATACCGGCCTTGGGTCCGAGCCCGTTGAAGTTGGCTCCGCAGCTGGCCCCGGCGTCGGTGATGTAGGGCATGTTGGTGTACGCGATGTTCCCGTAGCTGGAGCTGGTGGAGCTGTGCCAGGCGCAGTACTGGGTGCCGAACCCTCGCGAGCTGTAGCCGTGGGGCGTGGAGATGACGTACTGGACAGCATTGTTCGACCCGGCTGCTGTGTTGCCGAAATGAGCGGCTGCCCTGACCGCCTCACCGGCCAGCTGGCTCTGGGAGGGGTGGCGCGGAGCCGAGGCCGAGTTGTCGTACCACACGTTCGCGGAGGTCGTGAAAGAGCTCGGCCCATTGGTCGCCGCGGTCCCGCCGCTGCAGGATGTGCTGCCGATGGCAACGCCTTCGCAGTACTGCGTCACCGAGTTGTTCCAGCTGCTCCCGCCCACGCCGTTGAAGAAGCTCTGCTGGACGGTGGCCTCGCCCGACGGGTCATTCCCAGTCCACTGCGATCCCCAGTAGACGAGGTACACCTTGTCGGAGCCGGTCTCGACCCCGACGCCGCCCACGCCGCCGTGGTAGTAGAGGTTGTTACTGGTGGTCGCAGCGTGAGGCTGTGCGGACCTCACCGACATCTGCTGCACGGCGCCTGTGCCGGCCGCGGGAGCCGCCGCCACCGTCGTCGCAGGAGCTGTGAGAGCGAGAGCGGCGCTGGCGCTCAACGCCAGCGAAGCAGCAAACAGAGATGGCAAACGCACGGCGGTGACCCTCCTGGCTCAGCCATTGAGTGAGTGCAGGCGGTTCTCCGCTCGCTCGGGGACGGAAGATAGCACGGCGCTGACCGCATCGGGAGATGCATTTACCCCACTCGTCGTCGCACGCCCCGGTGGCCGCTCCCCCTGCCGTCCCTACAATCGGTCGCCATGCCGCGTCTTGAGCTGGTGGAGTGCTCGCTGCGGGCCGGTCAGCAGGCGCTGCTGCTGAGCCGCCTGCGCAGCCGCCACGCCGTCCCCGTGGCCCACGCTCTCGACAGATGTGGCTTCGCAGCGCTCGACGTCTTCGGCGGCTCCACCTTCGAGGCGTCGCTGCGCTTCCTCGGTGAGGACCCGTTCGCGCGGCTGCGCGCCATCCGCGAGGCGGCTCCCGAGAGCACGCTGGTGGCCTCGATCGGCGGCCAGGCACTGACCGGGCACCGCCAGGTCAGCGACGATGTCGTCGACGCCTTCATCACAGTGGCGGCCGGCGCGGGGATCGATCGCTTCCGCATCCACGACCCGCTCAACGACGTGCGCAACGTCCGCCGCGCCATGGAGGCGGCGCGCGCCGCCGGCCGCGAGGTCGAGGCGGCCATCGTCTATGCCGACTCGCCGCGCCACGACCCCGACCGCGTGATGGCGCTCGCCGAGGAGCTCGCCGGCCTCGGCGCCGACGCCATCTGCGTCCACGATCCGCTCGGCCTGCTCGGGGTGGCGAGGATCGGCGACCTCGTGCAGCGCCTCGTCGAGGCCACCGGCCTGCCGCTGGCGCTGTCACTGTCGACGCAGACCGGCCAGGCGGAGTTCGCCGCCTACGCCGCCGCGGTGGCCGGAGCGTCGCGCCTCGACGTCGCCCTCGCCCCTCTCGCGGGCGGCGCGTCGGTCCCGTCCGCGGAGGGGGTCATCGCCGCGCTGCGCGGCACCGAGCTCGACACCGGCCTCAACCTCGAACCGGTCACCGCCGCCTCCGCGGAGCTCGACCACCAGCTGCTCGCTTACACGGCGGTGTTCGACGTCCCCGCCCTGCGCATCGACAGCGCCGCGCTGCGCGGGCTGCTCCCCCCGGCGGCGATGGGCCACGCGCTCGCCGAGCTGCGCGACCGCAACCAGCAGGATCGCCTCGACGACGTCGAGACCGAGGCCGCGCGCGTTCGCGCCGAGCTCGGCCACCCCCCGCTGGTGACCCCGATCATCGAGATCGTGGCCACCCAGGCGGTCTACAACGTCTGCGACGGCGACCGCTACGCCACCGTCAGCCAGGAGGTC
>DAIUFS010000055.1:0-11322 GCA_036844485.1 Candidatus Dormiibacterota bacterium
GCCACCAGGTCGGCGATGCGCGCCGCCCCGTCGAGCAGCGAGTACTCGGTGTGGGTGTGCAGATGGACGAACGGAACGCTCTCTGCATCGACCAGGTCGACCACCAACCGCCGCTCCTCGCTGCTCCCGAACAGACGTACGGGAGTATAGGCCTCGTCCTGGTCACCCCGCGCGGTCACCCCACCAAATTCGCCCATGCTTACCCAACTTGGACTTTCTCACCGGCATCCACGGCGCTGTGGCAACAGTGCTCATCTGCGTCCTCCTCTTCATCGACGAGGCGGGCGTGCCGCTTCCGTTCATCCCCAACGAGGTGCTGCTCATCGTCGCCGGCCTGCTGATCGCGGCAGGCAGCCTCAACCCCTTCATCTTCTATCCCTTCGCCTGCGTGGCATTGTTCGGGGGCTCGTTCAGCGGGTACAGCTGGGCCAAGGCGGTGGGTCCCCGTCAGCTGCGCCGCGTGGCCGGCATGCTCCACGCCACCAAGGCGTACGACCGAGCCTTGCGCCGCCTGGCCAAGGCCGACGCTCGCCATCTGGCGCTGAGCCGGGTGATCCCCGGCATCCGGGTGTACGCGACGCTGTGCGCCGGCTCGGCGCAGGTGCCGCTGCGGACCTTCTGGGAGGCGAACGTGCCCGCCATCCTGGGATGGGTGGCGGTGATGACGGGGATCGGCTTCGTCGTGGGCGTGCCCGCCGAGCACCTGCTCACCGCTGTCGAGGCGCAGCTGTTCAACTTCGCGCTCAGCGGGGCGCTGCTGGTGGCGCTGGGCGTCGTCGCCTACCGGGCGGCCCGGCGCGCCCCGGACCCGCGTCGCGAACCGGCGTCGGGCCCCTTCTTCGGGATCGCCGCTCGTGACCGCTACTGGCTCGCCTTCGCCGTCGACGCGGGGATCATCGCCACGGTGGTCGCCGGCTTCGACCGGCTCACCCGCGCGGTGCTGCACTTCAAGTACCAGATCCTCCCGGAGGGCAGGTACGACGTCGGGGTGATCATCCTCGCCATCGCGCTCGCGTACATCCTGGTGAGCCGGCGCAGCGCCACCGGAGAGACCACGGGCGAGCGGCTGTTCGACATCAGCTATGTCCACCGCGGCCCGCGGACGCCGGTTCTGCCCGATGTGTTCGACGATGACGAGTGCGACGGCGCGGATGGCGTGGTGGCGGATGGCGCGGCGGCGGGTGGGGTTCAGCTGCGCGCGCTCGGGCCGCGCGGGCAGGCGGTCGATTCCGACACCCCGGCTGAGGGCGGCTGAGGCGGCGGCCGCCCGCGGGCACCGCGTGAGACGGGATTGGTAGGCGGAGCGCCGTCAGCTCGCCCGGGGATCGCTCGCCGCGGCCCGGCGCATCGTTCTCTGGACGACCCCCTGCAACTCGGTCTCGATCACTCTGTAGCACTCGCACGCGACCGCCTCGAGGCCGGCGCGGTCGACGATGGTGACCCAGCCGCGTCCGTATCGGATGAGACCGGCCGCTTGCAGGATCTCTGCGGACAGGGTCACAGTGGCCCTGCGTGAGCCGAGCATCCGAGCCAGGTACTCGTGGGTGATGGCGAACTCGTCTGAGCCGACGCGGTCGTTGGTCATGAGAAGCCACCGGCTGAGGCGCTGGTCAGCCGAGTGGAGCCGGTTGCATGCCGCCGCCTGGGAGATCTGGCCGAAGAGGGCTTGAGAGTAGTCGCCAACAAGATCGCGCAGGGGGCTGTCGCGCTCGACCTCGTTGAGAAAGGTCGATGTTTCCATCCGGTGCGCCCAGCCCGCCACCGAGCAGAGGGCCTGAACCGTCAGCGCGCCCCCGAAGACCATGGGCACTCCGACGATGCCATCGTTGCCCACCGCGGCCACCTCCACGATGGCGCCATCCAGGAGCGGCGTGACCAGCGAGACGACGCAGTTGAGCGGGAAGTGCACGGAGTCGACAGTCCTGCCCGGCTCGAAGAGCACGGTCCTGATGTCGACGAAGACCTTACGGAGCGAGCGCGTCAGGCGGAGTGTCTCAGCCTGCGGGAGCGCGTCAAGAAGCTGGTTTCCCCCGGCGACGCCGCTGTCGCGGTCCATCTTGGGCTTCCCCGAGCTGCATGGCGCCACGTCCGACGGCCGCTGAAACGGCCCCTCGTCGTCGCGCCGGCGCCCCTAGACGCCGTCTCACGCGCAGTAGGCTACTCCCGTCGCACGTGCGCGTCCATCTGTGTCGGCGCTTCGCGACAGACGGCATCCAGCTGAGCAGGTCCTCCCGCGCGTGACGCCGGTCACGCCTCAGGGAGCTGAGTGTGCCCATGGCGGCGAGCGCGTGCTATCTGTGTCGCTGGACTCACGTATGCCGATGGCTGACGTTCGCCGACCCACGACGACGGACGCGGTGATCTGCCGCGGTTACAGCGGTACATCCTGGCGGACATTGGACGCCCAATAGCCATTGTGTGATAAGGGCTTTGTCCGTCCACTGGGGCGTGCGTGACGAACATTTGTTTGCTACAGTCTGAAGGGTGAGAACCGCGCTTCGTCCGCTGGGCAGGCTTGCCGAAGTGATCGACGACCTCGCCGCAGAGTCGATCGACGGTTGTGAGGGCGGGGAGTTGGCCAACGACCTCCCTTGCTTGCGTCGCCTTGTGGACCGGCTCGAATCCGAGTTCATCCGGCGTCTGCAGCACTTTGATCAAATTGGTGGCGCACAAGCCGAAGGCGCCGTCAGCACGGTGCCGTGGGTGCGGTCGAACTGCCGGCTGACGGGGGCCGCAGCCGCCGAACGCGTGCGCATGGCGCGCGTCCTTGCCGACCTGCCGCGAACCACGGAGGGCTTTCGCGCCGGCCGCGCGGGCTTCACCAACGTGTCACTGATCGCACGACTCGCGGAGGACGTCGGCGCCGCAGCGGTTGCCGGCGTCGAGGAAACGCTCGTCCCGGCTGCCGAGGCGCTCGACGCGGGAAGGATGCATGTGCTGACCGCGTTCACACGCTATCGACTCGATGCCAACGGTGCGCTGGAGGAGGACAACCGGATCCATCAGCGCCGCTGGTTTTCCTGCGACCAGACCTACGGCGGCGTGTTCGTTCTTCGCGGTGAGCTGGACTCCGAGGGCGGGGCGGTGCTGAAGACTGCGCTCGACGCCCTCAGCGCGCCGGCCGGCCCCAGCGACGAGCGCCACGGGTCGCAGCGACGCGCGGATGCCCTGGTCGAGCTCGCCTCTCGGCAGTTGCGCGGTGGCACGCTTCCTGCCGTGCACGGACGGCGCCCGCACCTGACTCTCACCGCCGATGCGGCCACGCTGCGTCGCCTGCAGGGCGCCGAACCCGGTGATGTCCAGGGGATCGGGCCCGTCCACGCTGAGACAGCGCGCAGAGTTGCCTGCGATTCGGTCCTGACGATGGCGACCATCGCCGGCAACGGTGAGCCGCTCTCCATCGGACGGGCCAGCCGCACCGTCTCCGCCTCCATGCGCACCGCCCTTGGCCTGCGCGATGGAGGCTGCCGCTTCCCCGGCTGCGACCGTCCCCTGGAGTGGACCGACGGCCATCACATCAGGCACTGGGCCGACGGCGGCGAGACCAGCCTGGACAACCTGGTGTCCTTATGCCGTCGCCACCACCGCGCAGTGCATGAGGAGGGGTGGCAGATTACCCTTGGCCCGGACCGCAAGATCGTGGTCACGGAGCCGTGCGGACGGTCGCCGAACGGTTCGCGATGACCGGGCGTCGGTGTGGCCGGAGATCAGCCGCTTGCGCCGCCCCGGCGCAGTGTGGTGACGCACTCGATGTGCTGGGTCTGCGGGAACATGTCGACCAGGTCGAGATCCTCGATCCGATACGGACCGGAGACGCTGAGCAGGCGCAGGTCGCGGGCCAGCGTGGCCGGATCGCAGGAGATGTACACGATCGTCGGCGGGCCGGCCAGCGCCAGCCAGGCGGCGACTTTCGGGTCGCACCCGCCGCGCGGCGGATCCAGCACGATGGAGCCGGCGCCGACTCCCGCGGAGGGCAGCGCATTCTCGACTGCGTCGGCGAGGTACCGAACGCGGTCGGCGCACCCGTTGAGCTCGGCGTTGAGCACCCCGAACCGTGCGGACTCACGGTTGTTCTCGATGCAGACAACCGATGCACCAGCCCGCGCCATCTCGCAGGCGAGAACGCCGATACCGGCGTACGCGTCGACCACTGTGCTGCCGCCCACCTCGCCGAGCCCGCGCAGCGCGACTCCATACAGGGTCTCGAGCTGTCCCCAGTTGACCTGGATGAAGGTGTCGGGAAGCACCCGAAAGTCCAAGCCTCGCCAGTGGAGCGTCGTCGAGGTGGTGCTCCAGCGCGCCTCGGCAGATCGCGCGTGCGCATCGACGGCCGCCGCATCGAGCGCTCGGGTTGGGCGCGGCTGCAGCAACAGCTCGTCGCCGTCCTCGCCGACAGTGAGGTGGAGCGCGGTGAGTTGGGACGTTGCCGCGTCGCGCACCAGGCTGCGCAATACCGGCAGCGATTCCGTGATGCGCGGGTGATGGATCAGGCAGTCGTCGACGGCCACCGGCTTCCAGCTGCGCATCCGGTTGAACCCCAGCCGCGCGTCGGCCATGCCGGTGGCACCGGGGATGACATGGAACTCACCACGCCAGCGGTAGCGCCAGGGATCGTCCATGCCGTGCACGGTGACTGCGTCAGGAAGCACCACGTGCTGGCGGCGCATCGCGTCGCGCACGATCTCCTCTTTCAGCGTCAGCTGGTGCGCGTAGCCGGAATGCTGCAGCTGGCAGCCGCCGCACTCCCCGTAATAGGGGCACGGCGCCGCCACCCGGTGCGCCGATGGCTCCACCACGCCGACCTCGTGGGCAAACCACACCCTCCCCTTGCGGTGGTGGAGCTCCACCTCGACTCGCTCGCCGGGCAGTGCCCCATCGATGAAGAGCGACGTGCCGTCGTCGAGGCGGGCCAGGCAGACAGCACCGTGCACCATGGGGCCGGCGAGGACGGTGAAGCGCTCGCCGCGGCGATGCGGCACCGGGGCTGCCGCAGGCGGCGCAACGTCAGACGCGCGCGCAGCGGACCTGACCGCATCCCCAGGCGGCCCGACCTCAGGAGGAGAGTCGCTCACGCAGCAGGGTGGTGACCAGGCGTGCGTCGGCGCGGCCGCGAGTTGCCTTCATCACCTGGCCCACCAGCGACTGCAGAGCGGCGTCGCGGCCGGCTCGGAAGTCGTCACAGGCCTTGGGGTTGGCCTCGATCACCTCCGCGATGGTCGCGCCCAGCTGGTCGGCGTCGCCCAACTGGCCGAGCCCGCGCTCAGCGACCAGCGCAGCGGGGTCTCCCCCAGCGACGTACAGCTCGGTGAGCAGGTCCTTGGCCGTGGAGCCATTGATCGCCCCGGTCTCCAGCAGGCTGAGCAGCGCCGCCAGCCCGGCGACCCCCAGCCCGCTGTCGGCCAGGCCAAGGCGGTGCTGGTTGGCCAATGCGGCCACGTCACCCATCTGCCAGTTCGCAGCGATCTTGGCAGAAACCCCAGAACCCACCAGGGCTTCGTAAGCGTCGGCATCGGCGCGCGTTCCGGTGAGCACGCCGGCGTCGTACGCGGAGAGGCCGTACTGCTCCGTGAAGCGCGCGGCGCGCGCGGCGGGCAGCTCGGGGATGGCCGCGCGAATCCGTGCCACGAGCTCACGATCCAGCTGGAGCGGTGGCAGGTCGGGCTCGGGGAAGTACCGGTAGTCGTGGGCCATCTCCTTGCTTCGCTGCGACACGGTGGCGCCGCGGGTGTCGACCCAGCCGCGCGTTTCCTGCACGAGGGTGCCGCCCGAGTCGAGCACTCCCGCCTGCCGTTCGATCTCGAAGGTGATCGCCCGGTGCACCGCGCGAAACGAGTTCATGTTCTTGACCTCGACCTTGGTGCCCAGCTCCATCGCGCCCACCGGCCGCAGTGACACGTTGGCGTCGCAGCGCAGCGAGCCCTCCTCGAGGTTGCCGTCGTTGACGCCGATGTACATGAGGATCTGGCGCAGGCGGATGAGATATTCGCGCGCTGCGTCGGCGCTGCGCAGGTCGGGCTCACCGACGATCTCCATGAGCGGCACGCCGCAGCGGTTGAGATCGATGAGCGAGCTGGTCGCCTCCTGGAGGACGTCACCGGCGTGGTGCATCGTGCCGGTGTCCTCCTCGAGGTGAACGCGGGTGATCCCGCAGCGCGTGCGCTCGGCGTTGACCACGAACTCGAGGTGCCCGTTCTGCGAGAGGGGCAGGTCGTACTGGGAGATCTGGTACCCCTTGGGCAGGTCAGGGTAGAAGTAGTTCTTGCGGTCGAACTTGGTGAACGGCGGGATCTCGCAGCTCAGCGCAAGAGCGGTGCGCACGGTCATCTCCACCGCCTCGCGGTTCATCACAGGCAGGGCACCGGGCAGCCCCAGGCAGACCGGGCAGGTGTTGCTGTTGGGCGGCGCCGACGTATAGGCGGCGCTGCAGGAGCAGAACATCTTGCTGCGCGTCAGCAGCTGAGCGTGCACCTCGAGCCCGATGACTGCCTCGTAGCGTGTCTCCACGGGAGTGATCGACGTCTGCGCTGTCATGCCGCCACCAGCGGGGCACGCTGCAGGTGCCACTCGGTCGCAGCCTCGTACGCGGCGGCGACCTGGAAGACGCGCGCGTCGCACAGGCGCGGTGCGATCACCTGCAGGCCGACGGGCAGCTGCCGGCTGAACCCGCAGGGCAATGAGATGCCGGGAAGCCCGGCCAGGTTGACGGGGATGGTGAGCGCATCGTTGAGGTACATCTCGACGGGATCCTGGATCGCGCCGGTGGTGAAGGCCACCTTCGGCGATGTCGGGCACACCAGCGCGTCGACCTGCTCGAAGACCGCGTCGAACTCGCGCGCGATCAGCGTGCGCACCCTTTGCGCACGCCGGTAGTAGGCGTCGTAGTACCCGCTGCTGAGCGCATACGTCCCCAGCATCACGCGGCGCTTCACCTCGTTACCGAAGCCCTCGCCGCGGGTGCGCAGAAAGGTCTCGGTGAGCGACGGTCGCTCGACGCGGCGACCGAAGCGCACACCGTCGTAGCGCGCCAGATTCGATGAGCACTCCGCGGGAGCGAGGATGTAGTACGTGGACAGCCCCAGGTCGGTGCTCGGCAGCGACACCTCGGTCACCGACGCCCCGAGCCCCTCGAGGACCCGAACCGCCTCGGTGACACGGTCGCGCACCCCCGGCTCCAAGCCCTCGCCCATGTACTCACGAGGGACACCGAGCCGCATGCCCTGGACACCGTCGCGGAGTGTCGCCAGAGGATCGTCCATGGCATCGCGGATGGAGGTGCTGTCGCGGGGATCGTTGCCGGCCACCGCCGTGTAGGCGGCGGCGGCGTCCTCGACGGTGTGCGCGAAGGGACCGATCTGGTCCAGGGACGACGCGAACGCGATCAGGCCGTATCTCGACACTCGCCCGTACGTGGGCTTGAATCCGACGACGCCGGACAGTGATGCCGGCTGGCGAATCGATCCGCCGGTGTCGGTGCCGTAGCTGATCGGCACCATCCCGGCGCCGACGGCGGCGGCGCTGCCGCCGCTGCTGCCGCCGGGGACCCGCTCCACGTCCCAGGGATTGCCCACCGGCCCGAATGCGGAGTTCTCGGTGGACGAGCCCATGGCGAACTCGTCGCAGTTGGTCTTGCCCACCGGCACGGCGCCGGCGTCGAGGAGGCGCTGCACCGCAGTGGCGGTGTATGGCGGGCGGAAGCTCTGGAGGATGCGCGACCCCGCGGTGGTCGGGTATCCCTCGACGCAGAGCACGTCCTTGAGCGCCACCGGGATGCCACAGAGCGGACCGGCGCCGTCGGGGTCATCGCGCAGCATCTGCGTGGCCCGCTCGGCCTGGGTATCGGCAAGCGCGTCGGTGAGCGCCAGGAAGGCGTTGAGGGACCCGTCGAGACGGCTCACCTGCGCGCGCGCATCGTCGAGCAGCTCGCGCGGGGTCACCTCCCCGCGGCGCAGGGCGGCGGTCATCTGGGCAGCGGTCAGGCCGGCGCTGCTCACTCCTGGATGGCTCCCACCCTGAAGTACCCACCCTCGGTCTCCGGCGCGTTGGCGAGCGCCTGCTCCTGGCTCAGCGACTCCTCGGGCACGTCCTCGCGCCAGACGTTGACCAGGGTGCCGACCTGGGCTGTCTCCGGGATGTCCGAGATGTCGGCGCGCTGCAACGCCGAGATGTGCTCGAGGATGTTGTCGAGATCCGCCCCGATGCGACGCTTCTCGTCGTCGTCGAGGCCGAGGCGGGCAAGGAGCGCCACGTGGGCGATCTCATCTGGGCTGAGTGGCATCGCTCCATTATTCGCGACCCACGGGACGGGCCGTTCCTCAGCCGTCAGGAAGCGGCAGCCAGGTCAGGACCACCTGTTCGGTGGGCGCGAAACCGGCGGCGAGGTAGGCGCGCAGAGCTGCGGGATTGTCGTCGCGTGTCCACACGCTCGCGAACGTGACCAGACGGCGCCGCATCAACGCCATCGCCTCGGCCACGAGGTCGCGCGCCACCCCTCCGCCGCGCGCCTCAGGGCGTACGTAGAGCTCGGCGATCTCCGCTTCCAGGCCGGTGCCGGGGTCGAAGAGCGCCACCCAGCAGACGCCCACGGGGTGGCCGCCCTGGTCGCGCGCCACCAGCAGATGGTTCTCGCCGATGAACGTCCGTGCCGGCCGCAGCCGCCTCTCCACCTCGTGGCGGGTCTCACGCGGATGCGCATAGTGGTCCTGCTCCTGCAGTGTCAGGTCGACCAGCAGGGCTGTGACCTCGGGGTCATCGCCGGCCAGCTCCTCGATGCGAATCTCTTCGGCCACCAGCGGATTGTGATCGCGCCCGGTCGATGCGGATCGCATACGGCCGGGGTGGGTCAGGGCAGCGGCGTGCCCCCGGCCTCTGGCACAACTCCCGCCGGCGTGGAGGGCGGCACCTTGGTCGGCGGCCCGACGCAGCGCGGTTGGAGGCTGACGACGTCCGGGCATGCGCTGGGCGCCGGCGGCGGCGACGGTGTGGTGCCTGCGACGTGCTTCCACACGCTGCCGTTCCATACCCAGGTGTCAGAGCCTGTGGAGTCGGACGGCGTACCCGACGTCGCGGGCAGCGGTACGCCAAAGCCGCCAGGGACGGTGCCGCCGAAGAGGACCACCGTCCCTGATGGGCCCTCCGCCATCGCCGCACCACTGCGGGTGCTGGGCTGGCCGGCGCTGCTGTCCTGGGTCCACTGACCGGCGGCGAACGTCCAGGTCTGTCCCGTGTCGGTGACCACCACGATGTGCCCCATGACCGCCGCCACGACGGCGCCGGCAACAGAGGGCATCTGTTGCACGGCGTGCACCTGCGACACCTGACGCCACCCCGAGCCCGTCCAACTCCATGTGCTCGTGAGTGGGACCGTCGCGGGAATCTGCGTGGCGGGGGCGGGACACAAGGCGTTGGCGGGGCACCCCGTGGCCGACTGCGTCATCAGCGTGGCGTGTCCGGTGGTCGGGTCGTTGAAGAGCAGCGTGATCCCACCTGCCGGCAATGTCGCGGTGGTCTGCTTCGTCCAGCGCCCGCCAGCCCAGGTCCAGGTCGCGATGCTCCCGTTGCCGAAACAGCCACCGATGGCGTCGCATGGCGCCGGCGACACGATTGCCGCCCCCGGCTTGGTGCTCGCCCCCAACATCGGGCAGGCCCTGGCCGCGCCGTTGCTCGCCGATTCGAGCGGGGGACCGCAGTTGAAGTAGCTGCCCGACACCGCCACCACCTGCCGCGTTGTCGGGTCGAAGGTCAGCTGAGCCCCGGAGGCCGGGGTGGTCGTCGATCCGGCGGCGGCGTGACTCCAGCCCTGCGAGGTGAACAGCCAGGTCTGTTCGGCGGGTGCCACCGCGACCGGCGGGCAGGTGGGCTGCGCGGGGATCGCCGTCGGGGCGGCGGTGACGATTGGCCCTCCCACCGGCGGTGTCGCCAGGGCCGAGCCCGCGTTGGTGCCGGCCGGAGTGCCCCCATTGGACACCGAGCCCGGGCTGGCCGTTCCGGTGCCACTGCCGCTGCTGATGCACCCCACGACGCCGCCACCGCTACCGCCGCTCAGCTTGGGCGCGGGCATCCCGACCAGCAGCACTCCTGACACCGCCGGGTCGTCAACCATGCGCACGTCCACCAGCGGTCCCGGGCCCTTGGCCGCCGTGGTCCAGGCCGAGCCGTTCCAGGTCCAGGTGTCGCTCAGCTGCCGGCCGGCGCCGTCGGTGCCGCCGTACATGACGGTGACGCCCTCGCTCGAGTCGTACGCTATGGCGGCGCCGGAGCGCGCCGGCGGGTTGGCCCCCGAGCTCGACGGCGAACCGCCTTGTCGCGCGCTGCGCAGCGCCAGGAAGGTTCCGGCGCCGGCGACGGCGACGGCGACGGCGACGACGGCGGCCAGCGCCTGTGGCCAGCTCCCCGACCTGGTGGCGCCGGGGACCTCGAAGCCGGGTGAGCGGGTCGCATAGGAGGCGGTCGACGCCGGCGCGTGGAGCTCCTCGAATGCGGCGGAGAGATCGCGATCGTCGAGCTCGCTCACGTCTGCTCCCTCAAGCTGGCGCGAACCCGCTCCAGGGCTCGGTGGGTGGCCATCTTGGCCGAGCCCTCGCGGATGCCCAGCACCCCGCCGATGTCAGCAAAGCTGAGGCCGGCGGCGATGCGCAGCCCGACCAGCTGCCGGTCGCGCTCGCGCAGCGTCTCCAGCGCTGCACAGATCGAGCGCAGATCGCTGCGCTGTTCGACGCTCTCCTCGACGCTGTCCGGGAACTGCCGGTCGCGGCCGATGCGCGCCAGCAGGGAGCGGCGCCGTCCCTCGCGGCGGTACTGGTCGATCACGGCGTTGCGGGCGATCCGGAAGAGCCAGGTGCGCACCCCTGAGGCCTCGGGATGGACGCGCTCATAGGCGGCGAAGGCGGCCGCAAAGACGTCGGCGGCGACGTCCTCGGCCGTCTCGGTGTCGCGCAACTGGGAGACGCAGAACCGGTAGATGGCATCGGCATGCTCGCGGTACACCTCGTCGAACGGGGTCACCGCCCTCTCCAGCCGTATGCCGGTCATGGCGGCGATCATCGACTGCACAAACGCCCCTGGGGGCGATTGGTCACAGGTTGGGCCCGGCCCGCGTCGTGGCTACACTGCCAGCGCCATCCACCGCACGGGAGCCACCGGTGAGCGAGACGCCGCAGCCCAAGAACCCTGAACGCCTCGAGCTGGAGGCGTTGACCGCCCTGCAGCCCGGTTTCGCGCGCCTCATGCCGGAGATCGGGATCCGGATGTGGAAGGCGTATCACGCCGGCCGGGCGCAGAACTGGGAGCTGGCCACCTGGCAGCTCAAGGAGATGCGCAAGCTCT
>DAIUFS010000056.1:0-10580 GCA_036844485.1 Candidatus Dormiibacterota bacterium
AGCTCCATCGCCTTGGTGATCTTCTGCGTGTTCTTGACGCTCTTGATGCGCCGCCGCAGATCTCGGAGGGATGCCATCTATCCTGCGAAGCTCTTCTTGAATTCATCGACGGCGGCGACCAGTGCCTTCTCGGTCTCCGGGGTGAGCTCCTGCTTCTCGCCGATGTCCTTCTCGAGCTCGGGGTGATCGCTGCTGAGGAAGCGGATCAGCCCCTTCTCGAACTCGCTGACGCGGTCGACCGCGACGTCGTCGATGTACCCTCGCGTCCCCGCGAAGATGGCGATCACCTGCTGGGCGAAAGGAACCGGGGAGTTGGCAGGCTGCTTGAGCAGCTCGGTCATGCGCTGGCCGCGGTCCAGGGTGGCGCGGGTGCGCTTGTCGAGGTCGGCGGCGAACTGCGCGAAAGCCTTGAGCTCGCCATATTGCGCGAGGTCGAGCTTGAGCTGTCCCGCCACCTGTTTCATCGCCTTGGTCTGTGCCGCCGAACCAACGCGCGACACCGAGATGCCCACGTTGATGGCCGGCCGGATGCCGGCGTTGAAGAGGTCGGTCTCGAGAAAGATCTGGCCGTCGGTGATGGAGATGACGTTGGTGGGGATATACGCCGAGACATCGTTGGCCTGCGTCTCGATGATCGGCAGCGCGGTCAGCGTGCCGCCGCCCTCCTTGTCGCTCATGCGCGCGGCGCGCTCGAGCAGGCGCGAGTGCAGGTAGAAGACGTCGCCCGGGTAGGCCTCGCGCGACGGCGGGCGGCGCAACAGCAGGGAGAGCTGGCGGTACGCCTGGGCGTGCTTGCTGAGGTCGTCGTAGACGATGAGCGCGTGCTTGCCCTTCTGCATGAAGTACTCGCCCATCGCGCAGCCCGCGTACGGGGCCATGAACTGCATCGGCGCCGGGTCGCTGGCGGTTGCGGCGACGATGATGGTGTTCTGCAGCGCACCCGCCTCCTCGAGGCGTGCCGCCACCTGGGCCACCGTCTGGCGTCGCTGCCCGATGGCGACGTAGATGCAGACGATCCCGCTGTCGCGCTGATTGATGATGGCGTCGAGGGCCACCTGGGTCTTGCCGGTCTGGCGGTCGCCGATGATCAGCTCCCGCTGGCCGCGACCGATGGCGAACATGGCGTCGATCGCCTTGATGCCGGTCTGCATCGGGGTGGTCACCGCCTGCCGGAAGATGACGCCCGGAGCGACGTTCTCGATGGGCAGGTTCTGCGCGGTCTCCACCGGGCCCTTGCCGTCGAGCGGTTCACCGAGTGCGTTGACGATGCGACCGATGAGCTCGTCGCCGACCGGCACCTCGGCGATCCGTCCAGTGGTCCGGACGGTGTCGCCTTCCTGGAGGTGCTGGTACTCCCCCATGATGACCGCACCGACGCCGTCCTCGCGGAGGTCGAGCGCAAGCCCGAGAACCGGCTGTCCATCGGGAGGGGCCGGGAACTCCAGCAGCTCTCCCGCCATCGCCTGCTCCAGCCCGTAGATCCGCGCGATGCCGTCGCCGACGGACGTGATCACACCCTCGTGGGCGTCGACGACCGGGGCGTCGAAGCTGGCGATGCGCTGCTTCAGGATGTCGCCGATCTCGTCGCTGCGTATGGCCATGGTCGTCTCGTTCCTTTGCCGTTATGCGGCGGGGGCCGCGGTCGGATGGGGCGGCAGGACGCGCATCAGACGAGCGCAGTCCTGAGCTGCTGAAGCCGGGTGGCGATGCTGTCGTCGATGACCCGGTCGCCGATGCGGATGATCAAACCTCCGAGGATGGCGGGATCCTGGCGTACCTCCGTCTGCACGGCGGCGCCGAGCTTCTCCCCCAGCGCCCGGGTGATGTGGGTCTTGAGCTCCTCATCAACCGGGATGGCGGTGGTCACGTCGGCGCGGACCACCCCGCTGTCCCGGTCGGTGAGAATGTCGTAGGTCTCGACAAGCTCGCGGAGGACGCTGAGGCGATTCCGCTCGATGAGCAGGCGGACCAGGTTGCGGGCGGGCTCGCCCACACCCTCGAGCACGGCCAGCGCGAGGCGGGTGCGATCGCTCACCCCCATCCGTGGGTTGGCCAGTGCATCGGCGACCTCCGGGGTCGAGAGGATCTCCACCGCGCGCGCCAGGTCGTCACGACGCTCGGGGATCTTGCCCTGCTGACGGGCCAGATCGAAGTAGGCCTGGGCGTAGCGACGGCCGATCGACGAGGCCACTCAGTGGCCTCCCCTGCCGTTGCCGGAGTCCACCTGGGCCAGAGCCTCCTCGATGAGTCGCTGGTGCGCGCTGCGATCGATGGCCTGGCCGAGCACCCGGCTGGCCGCGGCCACCACCAGGGTGCCAACCTGAGCCCGGATCTCCTGGATTGCCTTGTCCCGCTCGGCGGCGATCTCGGACCGCGCCCGCTCGAGCAGTGCCTCAGCGTCCCGCCGGGCCTTGCGCACCTGCTCCTCGGTCTCCAGCACCGCCGCCTTGTGGGCGCGGTCGACGATGTCTCGGGCCTGGGCTCGCGCGTCCTCGATCTGTTTGCTGACGGCTTCCAGCGCAGCCGCCGCGTCCTGCCGGCTGCGCTCGGCCTCCTCGAGGGCGCGAGCGATCTGGTTCTGCCGCGCTTCCGCGGCGGCCATCACTCTCGGGTACACCCAGCGCCGGAGGATCAGAAGCATCGCCACAAACGCGATCACCTCGACCACGAAGGTGACGTTGATCTCCAGCAGGCTGGCGTCGGCGAGCATCGCTCTCATCCGATCAGCCGGGGATGTTGGCGTCGCCGATGAGGATGAACACAAAGACCAGGTTGATGAAGTACATGGCTTCGACGAGTCCGATGATCAGGAACATGGTGACCCGGAGCGCGCCGGCGGCCTCCGGCTGGCGGGCCTGGCCCTGGATGGCGGCGTTGCCGGCGAGCCCGTCTCCGATGGCAGCGCCGATAGCGCCTCCGCCAAGTGCGATGCCGGCGCCGATCAGCGCACCCGCCAGGGCGATAGCGTGGTTCATGGTGCCTCCCTACGTGGCTATGCGTGGGCCCCGGCCTGAGCGCCGTGGTGCCCTTCTTCTTCCAGTCCTTCCCGTGCCATTCCGAAGTAGATGACGGTGAGGAGCATGAAGATGAAGGCCTGGATGGTGCCGATGAAGAAGACATCGAACAGCTTCCAGGCTGTGACCGGGATCCAGGCGAGGAACACCGGCAGCTGGCTGAGCAGCTCGACCATGACCAGGCCGGCGAAGATGTTGCCGAACAGTCGCAGCGAGAGGGTGATCGGCTTGACCACCTCTTCGATGAGGTTGAGCGGAACAAAGACGGCCCGAACCACCCAGTTGAACTCGAACGGTTTGGTGAACCGGCGCAGGTAGCCGCGAATGCCGAGGACTTTGATGCTGTACGCCTGAACCACCGCGATCACGACAATCGCCATGGCCAGGGTCTGGTTGAGGTCCGACGCCGCCGGCTGCAGCGGACGGGCCAGCGGGAAGAAGGCGATCCAGTTGGCCACCAGGATGTAGAGGCCGATGGTGGCCGCGATCGGGATGATGAAATCGGCCCCCTCATCGACCGACTCGTGCACCAGGTCCTTGATGTAGCCGAGGAAGAACTCGAGCAGCATCTGCAGCTTGCCGGGGCGGCCGGAGCGCAGCCGCCTCGCCGCCGCGAAACCGATGGCCAGGGTGACGGCGATGGCCAGTGCGCTGCTGATCAGCGTGTCCTGATTGACATCGCAGTAGGTGATGGTGATGGGATTCTGGAGAAGCGGCTTGGCGTTGCAGATGGCCGTGGTCGACTGGGTGACGGTTGGACCGCTGGCGGCGAGCAGAGCTCCGATCACCGGCGAACCGCCTCCGCTACGGCGCTGAGCGCCAGGATGAGCTGGGCAGCGGCAATGCCGGCCACGACCGGCACGGCCCGGCTGAAGCCGAACAGCAGGCCGGAGACAAGCGCGACCAGGGTCAGGACGATGATGCGCAACATGCTGGTGGCCACGAAGGGCACGCCGACGAGGAGAAGACGGTCGGCGACGTAGCCGTTGCCGGCTCCGGCGGCGAGGCCCACCGCCAGCCCCAAGCCCACCGCCGGGTGGCCCAGAACGGAGGCGAAAAGGGCGCACCCGACGGCGGCCACCACGCACGCGATCGCCGCCGATCGGACGACGTGCGCGGGCCGCGCGGACACGCTCTTCGAGATCACCAATACCGCCTCAGCCTCAGATAGACAATTGAGCCGGCCGCAACGATACCAAGGACGAGCCCCACCACGACCCCTGCTGTCGGGGCGCCCGCGAGCGTCCCCAATTGCCAGCCCACCAGCAGCGGAACCGTTACAGCGATGGCCAGGTAGAGGCCCAGCCCGAGCATCTCCGCGTTGCTGATACCGGCGCCTGGCGGACGCCGATCATGCGCCGGCCCGGACACCGCAGCTCAGTCGGCCTCGCCACCGCGCCGGACCCGCGCGGGCTGCTGGCGACGGCCGCGAACCACCAGGAACCCGTCTGAGTCGACCTGTGGCCGGCGCCGCCGGCTGCGCCACAGCACCGCCAGCAGTGCCACCACCAGCAGTGCCAGCGCCACGTCGAGGATGCGGCGATGACCGAAGACGAAGAGCGCCACGCAGCCGAGGATGGCGGTCATGAGGTAGAAGGTGAGCGCCGTCTCCAGCGGGCTCATCCCGGTGGCGAGCATGCGGTGATGAAGATGCCCGGCGTCCGGTTGGGTGGGGCTGAGACCGGCACGACGACGGCGAACGATCGCGAACGCGGTATCGCCGATTGGCAGTCCGAGGGCGATCAGGGGCACGAACAGGGCCAGCGCGACCGCGATCTTGGCGACGCCGAGCACGCTGAGCACGGCCAGCGCCACGCCCAGGAAGTGACTGCCTGTGTCGCCCATGAAGACGCGGGCCGGCGGCAGGTTGAAGACGAGGAAGCCAGCGCAGCAGCCCATCAGGGCCCCGCTCATGACGATGACTCCGTTCTGCACGTCCCCGGGTCCCTGGACGCGGTTGACGGCGGCGAGCAGCAGGACCGTGGCCACGATGGCGACCACCCCCGCGGCCACGCCGTCGGAGCCGTCAAGGAAGTTGATCGACACCTGCATGCCGAGCACGAACACGGCGGTGATCGGCGCGGCCAGCCAGCCGAGCTCGACCAGCGACGGGCCGTGGCCACCGGGGATGGCGAAGAAGTTGATGGTGATGCCCAGCGCCGCCACCAGCGCACCTGCTCCGAGCTCGATGGCTAGTTTGGCGTTCCAGGGAAGGTCGAGGATGTCGTCGACGAGCATGGCCAGCGTGATGGCCGCGGTCACGCCGATCACCTGCCAGCGGTCGGCCACCGGTCCGCCGAAGGCCAGCAAGGCCACCGTGAACCCCCCGAAGAGGGCCAGGCCGCCCAGCCGCGGGGTGGGCTCGCTGTGGAGATGACGAGCCGCGTCGGGCTCCGCGACAGCCCCCCACCGCCTCGCCGCCAGCATGGTGGCGGGGACCAGGATCATGGTGACGATGCTCGCCAGCAGAAAGGGAGGCAGCGCGGGCAGCCATGCGGCGGAGGCGATCACCGGCGATAGGGCAGGGGGAACCGGCGGCAGAGGGCCAGACTGCGCTCGCGCACCTGGGCGCGCACCGAGACGTCGTCGAAGTTGCCGAGCATGGTCGCCACCAGGTCGGCGATCTCATCCATCTCCGCCTCACCCATGCCCCGCGACGTCACCGACGGTGAGCCCAGGCGGATGCCGTTGGGGTTGTAGGGCGTCGCCCCATGACCGGGGAAGGCGTTGGCGTTGACTGTGATGCCGACCTCGTCGAACGCAGTCTGGGCGGCGCGCCCGCGCACACCGAAGGGGCGCAGGTCGATGACCATGAGGTGGTTGTCGGTGCCCCCGGTGGTCAGGACCACGCCGCGGCGGGTCAGCCCACGGGCCAGCGCGGCGGCGTTGCTGACCACCTCGTGCGCGTAGGCGCGGAACTCCGGCTGCATGCACTGCAGGAACATCACCGCCTTGGCGGCGATGGCGTGCATCTGAGGGCCCCCCTGGATGCCCGGGCACACCGACTTGTCGACGGCGTCGGCGTGGGCGGCGCGGCAGAGGATCACCCCACCCCAGGGGCCGCGCATCGTCTTGTGGGTGGTGAAGGTGACGAAATCGGCGTGGGGCACCGGGGACGGGTGCGCACCCCCGGCCACCAGACCGGCGAAGTGGGCCATGTCGACGAGGAGCAGGGCGCCGACATCGCGAGCGATGTCCTCGAACGCCGCGAAGTCGAGGAGCCGCGGGTAGGAGCTATAGCCCGCAACGATCATCGCCGGAGCCACCTCGTGGGCTCGGGCGCGCACCTCGTCGTAGTCGATGCGCCCATTGGCGTCACTCACCGTGTACGCCTCGAAGTTGTACAGGCGCCCGCTGAAGTTGACGGCCGAGCCGTGGGTGAGGTGGCCGCCCTGGTCGAGCGCCATGCCAAGAACCGTGTCGCCGGTCTTGAGCACGCTCGCGTACGCCGCCATGTTGGCCTGTGAGCCGGAATGCGGCTGCACGTTGGCGTGCTCCGCACCGAAGAGCTGCTTGCAGCGGTCGCGAGCGAGATTCTCGACCTTGTCGACCACCTGGCAGCCGCCGTAGTACCGCTTTCCCGGCACACCCTCCGCGTACTTGTTGTTGAGCCACGATCCCAGCGCCTCGAGCACGGCGACGGACGCGAGGTTCTCGGAGGGGATGAGCTCGAGCGTCTCCTCCTGTCTGGTGAGCTCCTCATCCATGAGAGCTGCCACCGCCGGATCGGCGGCGCGAAGCTCCGGCTTGGCGGTGAACTCGTTGCTGACCCCGGTGCCGGCCTGCTGCTGGACTGCCATCGTGTGGTCGACCTCCTGGCGCGGCGGAAACCCGGTGGCGCCGATCCTCAGCCCTGCACGAACCCGCGGAGCCTGCCGCTGTCGATCGGCCCGTCGCGCAGGATGCGCGGTGGCGTCACGCTGCAGTCGATGATAGTGGAGGCCATACCAGCGGGGCGGCCGCCTCCCACGACTGCGGTCACCTCCGCACCGAAGGCACGCCGGACCGCGACGCTGGTCAGGGCCGCCGGAGCGCCGTGGCGGTTGGCGCTGGTGCTGGCCAGCGGACCGCTCCGCCGCAGCAGGTGGATGAGGGTGGCGTGATCGGGAATGCGCACCGACAGAGTGGTGCCGCGGCGCGGGATGGCGAGGCGGCGTACTCCTGTGGGCAGCACCAGTGAGAGCGGCCCGGGCCAGAAGGCGGCGGCGAGCCTGCGGGCCGACTCGTTCCAGCGCACCAGATCCTCGAGATCGGTGATGGCGGCCGCCAACAACGTCAGCTCGAGCTCAGCCGGGCGACGCTTGAGAGCGAAGACCCGGTCCACCGCGTTGGGGTCCGCGGGGTCGCACACCAGCCCGTACACGGTGTCGGTGGCCACCGCCACGACCTCGCCACGGCGCAGTGCAGCCAGGGCGGCCTCGACAGATCCTCTGGCGGCACTCGACAGCGGACGGGTCACTGGGGCGCGGGCAGACGCTCGAACGAGACCACGCGAGGACGGTCGGTGAGATCGTTGTGGACCTCCGTTCGGAGATTTGCGCCGAGGGCCTGGCGCGCCAGCGCCTCCACCTCCGCCGAGGCGCGGATGTCGATCTCCATCGCTCCCCAGCCGGCAGCGCTGAGCACATCGGCCAGTCCGGGCAGCAGCGCGCGGTATGCGTCGAGCCCGTCGCTGCCGCCGTCGAGCGCCAGGACCGGCTCGCGATCGCGCACGTCCGGGGCCAGACCGGCGAGCTGCGCCGACGGGATGTACGGCGGGTTGGCGACGACGATGTCGAACTCACGTCCGCGCAGCGGTTCGGACCAGGAGCCGCGGAGGAGCTCGACTCTGTCTCCGACGTGATGGCGCTCCACGTTGGCCGCGGCCAGGTGGAGTGCCTCGTCGCTGACGTCGGTCGCCGTCAGTCGCGCTCCCGGCAGCTCGGCGGCCAGGGTGACGGCGATGCAGCCGCTCCCGGTCCCCAGGTCGGCGATGCGCACGCCGTCACCGTCGTGCTGCAGGGACTGGGCGCGGCGCAGCGTCAGCTCCACGAGCCTCTCTGTCTCCGGGCGAGGGATGAGGACGTCTCCCGAGACCGCGAACGGGCGTGAGTAGAATTCGCGCTCGCCGGTGATGTGAGCGACGGGCTCGCCGTCGCCGCGGCGGCGCACCAGCTCCCTGATTGCGGTCAGCTGCTCCTCCTCGAGGGGCCGGTCGAACTGCAGGTAGAGGTCGAGCCGGCGCAGGCGCAGCGCGGTGGCGGCGAGCAGCTCCGCGTCGAGGCGAGGCGAGCTGCTCCCGTGGCTCTCCAGGTAGCCCGTGCTGAGCCGGACCACCTCCATGAGGGTGCGCACCGTGGTCACGACGGTGCCGGCCGCGGCCACGGGAGGTCACCCATCGCCGTCGTCGTCGAGGAGGCGGCGCGCCTGATCCTCCTGGGCGAGCGGCTCGATGAGCAGCTCGAGCTCGCCGTCCAGCACCTTGGGCAGCTGGAAGATGTCGAGGTGGATGCGATGGTCGGTGATGCGGGACTGCGGGTAGTTGTAGGTGCGGATCTTCTCGCTGCGATCCCCGCTGCCCACCGCCGACCGCCGCGTCGCCTTGAGCTCGGCATCCCGCTCCGCCTGGGCCAGGTCATAGAGCCGGGCGCGGAGCACGCGCATCGCCTTGGCGCGGTTCTTGATCTGCGACTTCTCGTCCTGGCAGGTGACCACAAGGCCGGTGGGCAGGTGGGTGATGCGCACCGCTGAGTCGGTGGTGTTGACGCTCTGGCCGCCGGGGCCGGTGCTGCGATAGACGTCGATCTTGAGCTCGTTCTCGGCGATGTTCACCTCCACCTCGTCGGCCTCGGGGAGAACCACCACCGATGCCGCCGAGGTGTGGATGCGGCCCTGCGACTCCGTCTCGGGGACGCGCTGCACGCGATGGACGCCCGATTCGAACTTCAGCTTCGAATAGGCGTCGCGCCCGTGCACCTCGAAGATCACCTCCTTGAAGCCGTGCGTTCCCGACTCACTGGCCTCGAGCAGCTCCAGCCGCCAGCGCTGCCGCTCCGCGTAGCGGCTGTACATGCGGAAGAGGTCGGCGGCAAAGATGGCGGCCTCGTCGCCACCGGTCCCGGCCCTGATCTCGACGACCACGTCGCGCTCGTCGTTGGGGTCGGTCGGCACCAGCAGGGCACGCAGACGGCGGCTGGCCCGCTCTTCGAGGTCGCGCTGGGTCGCCTCCTCCTCGGCGGCCATGGTGACGATCTCGGGATCGCTCTCATTGCGCTGCAACTCCTGCGCCTCGGCTACCGCCTGGTGGGCGGCTCGCCAGGCGCGACCGGTCTCCACCACCTCGCGCAGCCTGGCCTGCTCCTGGGAGAGACGCTGGACGCGGTCGCGATCGCTGTACGCGTCAGGCTCGGCGAGCTGCGCGCCGATCTCGTCGAAGCGCTCCGAGAGCGCGCGCAGGCGATCGTCGATGGCGGCCATGGAGCGGAAGGTTAGCGACGCGGAGTCGCGGTGGCGTCGTGCATCTCGCTGACGGAGTCCTCGCCGGAACGAGCCGCGTTGAGCGCGGTGATGGCCACCTCGATCTGGCGATCGTCGGGCTCGCGGGTGGAGAGACGCTGGGTGGCCAGCACGGGGACGAGCGCGATCCGCCCTGCCGTGGTGTGGCGAACCTTGGCCAGGGCCCTGATCGCCTCGTAGGAAATCCCGGCCACCACCGGCACCAGAGCCACCTGGAGGGCGATCCGCACGGGGATGGGAAGCACCCCGAGGGGGGCGAAGACGATGACGCTGACCAGGGCCACCACAACCAGGAAGCCGGTGCCGCAGCGGGGGTGGAGGCGGCTGCTGCGGCGGACCTCGCCGACCCCCAGGGGAGCGCCCGACTCCAGGCAGTTGATGGACTTGTGCTCGGCGCCGTGGTACTCGAAGAGACGCCGCACACTGCGCACCTGCCCGATCACCGCCAGATAGCCGAGAAGGATGAGAGCGCGCAGCCCGCCCTCGATGAGCACTCCCGCAACGCTGCGCTGAGTGCCACGGTGCAGCAGCGAGGCGAGCAGGAGAGGCAGACCGATGAAGAGGCCGAGGGCGAACACGATCGACACGCCGACGGTGGCGCGAAGCGTGTTGCCGGTGATCTCCGCCTCCTCGCCGAGCTGCACGTTCGCCGACCATTGCAGCGCCCGCATCCCCAGCGCGAGCATCTCGTACAGGCCGCCCACTCCGCGAAGGAACGGGCGCGCCCAGAGCGGATTGGTGAACACCCGCGAGGTGAGCATCTCCGACCTGACGGTGATGGTGCCGTCGGGCCGGCGCGCGGCCACCGCGTAGTGATCGCGGCCGCGCATCAGGACACCCTCGATGACCGCCTGGCCGCCGTAAAAGAACATCTGAGGCGGCGCGGTGGCGGCGCTCAGGGCCGCGGTGAGGAGGATGTCGCGAACAGGCGGACGTCGCATACCCCTCACTCTACGCGCGAGTGGGCCGATTGGAGACCCCGACGCGGTCGGCGCAGCGCGGCGCTGGTCAGCCGGCGTCGGCGGGCTGCTTGCCGGTCTTGGCGGCGGCGCGGCGGCGGAAGCGCTCGAC
>DAIUFS010000057.1:0-10488 GCA_036844485.1 Candidatus Dormiibacterota bacterium
CGTCACCGCCTCACTCCCGCTGACGGCGGCTGCGCGCCGCCCGTTGACCTCGATGGTGGGACCGACATTACGACTTTCTGGTGGTGTTGTCAAAGCAGAAACTCCATGAGCTGTGGAATGGCTGAGGCGGGTGCTGCGGTCGCTGGACGGGCTGCTGAGTGCTGGCATCGAACAGATGTACGCCCCACTGTATACGCTGGTGGCCGGGTTGACAACGGCATGGTGGACGCGTCCGGCGACAGCTGGCTGTCGCGCCTGCGCAGCCCGGTCACGCCATGTCCACGAGGACAGTCAGCGCCGCCGCCACGGCGGCCGCCCGGTTGCCCTCGCGCCCGTGGTCACCCTCGAGGCGGACGACCCGCTCCGCCTCCGGTGTGGCCACGGCGACGTAGACAAGGCCGGCCGGCTTGCCTCCCTCCTCCGTTCCCGGCCCGGCGACACCTGTGATGCCCACCCCGACGTCGGCGTGCAGCCGCTCCCGGACGCCCCGGGCCATGGCCGCGGCCACCTCCTCGCTGACCGCTCCGTGGCCGGCGAGGAGGCCCGCATCGACGCCGAGCAGCCCCGTTTTGACCGCGTTGTCATACGCGATCACCCCGCCGCGAACGTAACCGGACGACCCGGGCACCGCTGTGAGCGCGGCACCGAGCAACCCTCCGGTGCAGGATTCGGCCACCGCCACGGTCCAGCCGCGAGCGCGGAGTGCCTCACCGGCTGTGGCGCTGTCGGGGAAGAGCTGGGCGAGGCGGACCGTCTCCTCCCCGACCATCAGATCAGGAACCGGCGGTATCGCCAGAGGTAGTCGAGGCCGCTGAGGACCGTCGCTGTCACCGCCACCCCAACCATGACCAGCGCGGCGACGTGCAGGACTGGCAACGGCTGCTCGAGGATCAGCAGACCGATCATCAGGTTCTGCGTCAGGGTCTTCGATTTCCCCCACGGCGTCGAGGTCATCACCACCCCCTGGTTGGCGGCCACGAAGCGAAGCCCCGTGATCAGGAACTCGCGCGCGAACACCACCACCACCACCCAGGCGGGGATGATGGTCTGACCGACCAGGATCACCAGCACGGTGATCACCAGGATCTTGTCGGCCAGGGGATCGAGGAACTTGCCCAGCTCGGTGACGGAGTTGCGCCGCCGCGCGATCTGCCCGTCGAGAGAGTCGGTCGCTGCCGCGGTGGCATACACGGCGGCGCTCACCTGCGCGTGATAGGCGAAGTCGGCGCTCAGCGAGTAGCCGATCACCGGGACCAGCAGCAGGCGGAAGAGGGTGAGCTGATTGGGCAGGGTGAGGTGACGCGTCACCGGTAGTTGGTGAACTGCAGGGGCACGTCGAGATCGGCCGCGCGCAGCGAGCCGATCACGCCCTGAAGCGCGTCCTTGTCCTTGCCTGTGACCCGGAGCTGATCACCCTGGATGCGCACCTGGACCTTGGGATGGTCGGCCCGGATCTGTTTCTGCAGCTTCTTGGCCAGCTCGTCATTGATGCCGCGGCGGAGCTTGATCACCTGGCGCACGTTGCCCTTGGCGGCGGGCTCGGGCTTCTGGGGATCGAGGATCTTGAGATCTAGACGGCGCTTGTGAAACTTGCTCTTGAGCACGTCGACCATGGAGCGCAGCTGCATGTCACCCTCGGTGGTGATGGTCATCTGCTCCTTCTCGAGCTCGATCTCGGCGGTGAGATTCTTGAAGTCGTAGCGGGTGCCGATCTCGCGACGGGCCTGGTCGACGGCGTTGACCATCTCCTGGTGGTCGAAGTCACTGACGACGTCGAAGGAGAACTCCTGGGGCATGTGATCGCAGGATACCGGTCACGATGGCGTGCCTTCAGCCTCCGGCGGCGCTGGCGCCGTCAGGATCGCCCCCTCCTTCTGTGAGGGGACCGCGTGGCGCCGCGCTGCCGAGAGGAACTCGAGGAGTGGCGCCACCAGCTCGGGGCGGATCTGGGACCGCGCCTCGGCTCCGTCGGCCTCCACCGTGAGAATCCCGGCGTTGAGCAGCCGGTCGAGCTGGTGGCGCACCTCCAGGACCTCGGTCCCGCTCAGGGCGGAGAGCTCCTCCACTGTGTGTGGCTGGTCGAGCAGGTGGCGCACCAGCCGGAGACGGTCGGGGTCGGCCAGGGCGCGGAGGAGGTCGGTGGTGGGCTGGAGCTCATCGGGGGAGCCGGCCAGTAGGGCACGCGCCGCCTGCCAGGCTTGCTGCGGGCGCCGGGGGAGCTGCCGACCGCTGACATAGCTGGTCTGCAGCAGCGCCTCCCCCACCGTGCCGCCGGCACCGCGGCGCGCCACCACGATGTAGATGATTCCGGTGACCGCCATGGGGATGACGATGTCGAGCCAGCCGGCACCGATGCCGATCCCGAAGAGCCGGCGGCCCACCGCCAGGAACCCGGTGACGATGCTGGCGATGACGCCGATGTCGATGGCGGCGGCGATGACGGCGCGCAGCGGGCGGGGCACGCGCACTAGCCCGGCGCCGGTCGACGGGGGCGTCCGGCGGATGGCGAGGTAACCGCCCAGGCCCATGACGATCAGGATCGCCCCCTGCACGGCGAGCTGCTCGACACTGTTGAAGAAGTGCTCGACAGGGATGCCGACGACGGTTCCCAGGGCGACGAAGGCCCCCACCCAGACGATCGTCGAGGGCACCATGGCGACGAGGAACGTGCGTCCCGGCACGCGCACCGCTCCCGCGACCAGGGTGGTGTAGATGCGCAGGCCGGGGATCAATCTGCTCACAGCCACGCCGACCCAGCCGGCCGAGCGCATTCGCTGCGACACCCGCTCCACCCTGCGCTGCTGGTGCAGCCTCTGCGCCAGGGAGGTCAGGCCGCGCTCACCGACCAGGCGCGCCCAGCTGTACCCGACCAGGGAGCCGGCGATGCAGGCGACCATCGCCAGCGGGATGAAGATGTACGGGTCGAGGCCGCCGGCGGCGATGAGAAGGCCGGCGGCGAGGAGCACGATCTCCCCCGGGGCAAACGGCAGCGGCACGCCCGACTCCTCGGCGAACAGCAGGCCGCAGAGGAGCACCACGGCGACCACGCCGTGCAGGCCTTGGAGAAAGTTCAGACGGTCACTCCTCGCCGAGCTCGGCCAGGTACTCATCCACCTGGATGACGTCCATCAAGACCTCGCGGGACTTGCTTCCTTCGTAGGGACCGACGATGCGATGCTCGGCGAGCTGGTCGACGAGGCGCGCCGCGCGCGTGTAGCCGACGTTCATCTTGCGCTGCAGCAGCGACGCCGCCGCGCGTCCCTCCGCGGCGACGATGTGGGCCGCCTTGCCGAACAGCGGATCGCGCTTGGTGGCCTCCCGCGCCCACGACACTGAGGCCTCCACCTGGAAGATCTCCTCCTGGTAGTCGGGCTTGCCCTGCGCCTTCCAGTGACCGATGAGGGCGTCGAGCTCACGGTCGCTGACGAACGCCCCCTGGAGCCGTTGAGCCTTGCCCTGGTCGATGGGTAGGTAGAGCATGTCGCCGCGACCGAGGAGCTTCTCGGCACCCATCTCGTCGAGGATGACGCGCGAATCCGTGCCGCTCGAGACCGCGAAGGCCACCCGGGACGGGATGTTGGCCTTGATGAGACCGGTGATGATGTCCGCCGAAGGGCGCTGGGTGGCAACCACGAGGTGGATGCCGACGGCGCGGGCCAGCTGGGCGATCCGGCAGATGAGATCTTCGATCTCCCCGGCGGCGACCATCATCAGGTCGGCGAGCTCGTCGATGACGATGACGGTGTACGGCAGCGCCGAGAGGCCGAGCCCGGGAGCGCGCTCGTTGAAGGCGGCGATGTTGCGCGCGCCGTGCGACGCGAAGAGCTTGTAGCGCTCCTCCATCTCCTTGACAGCCCAGCGCAGCGAGGCCACCGCGGCCTCGGGCTCGACGACCACCGGCACGAGCAGGTGGGGCAGGTCACTGAAGTTGCTCAGCTCCACCCGCTTGGGATCGATGAGGATCAGCTTCAGCTCCGCGGGCGTCGCCTGGAGCAGGAAGCCACCCAGGACGGCGTTGATGCACACCGACTTGCCGCTGCCGGTCGCGCCGGCGATGAGCAGGTGGGGCATGCGCGTCAGATCGCCGGCGACGGGATGGCCGCTGACGTCGGCGCCGAGGGCGACGGCCAGCCGGGTGCGTGGATCGGTGAAGGTCGGCGACTGCACGATCTCCTTGAGAGCGACCAGCTGCGCCGCCTTGTTGGGGACCTCGATGCCGATCGCCGATTTGCCGGGGATGAACGGCTGGATGCGGATCGGCGCGGCCAGGGCCAGCGACAGGTCGGTCTGGTAGCCGACGATCTTGCGCACCGGCACGCCGGCCGCGGGCTGCAGCTCGTACTGGGTGACGGTCGGGCCCACCGACTCGCCGATGATCCGGGTCTCGATGCCGAAGCTGCGCAGGGTCGACACGATGGTTTGCTTGTTGCGCTCCACCTCGGCGTTGAGACGCTCGCGCTTGCCGGCCACGATGTCGAGGAGGTCGGTGCTGGGCAGCACCCACACTTTCTCGGCCTCGTCGAGCTCGGCGGCGTGGGCGAGTGCCACCTCGGGGATGGGACCGAGGACCGGCTCGGCGATACCCTCGAACTCGCGCACGAAGCCCTCGTCACGGAGCGGCTCGACGTTGGCGAACTCGGGTTCCGCGATGCCCGAGAAGGCCTCCTCGACGTCGACCGGCACGGTCACCGGCGGGGGCACGAAAACGGGCGCGGCGGTGCCGGTGAGGTTGACGTCGCGAGCGGCCTCGGCGCGGCTGCGGCGCTCGCGCCTGGCCTGCGCGGAGTCCTCGACTCCGGCGAGATGCTCGTGCAGCCAGGCGGCCAGGGGAGCCACCCGGAGATCGACGGCGAGCACCAAGCCGAGAGCGGCGGCGACGAGCATGAGCACGCCCGACGCGGGGCCGCCGAGCCGGTCGGCGATCCCCGGGCCGAGCTTGTTGCCGATCCATCCGGCGCTCCCGGTTGCGGCCAACCCCAGGAAACCGAGAACGGCGAACACGGTCAGCACCGATCCGAGGCCGGTGAGCACGCCACCGCGCCATTCATGGCCCTGGAGGAGCCGGGCGCCGGTCACAGCGAGCCCGGCGGCGACCAGCCATGCGCCGACGCCGAGGACGGTGAAGAAGCTGTCGTGGATCGGCCCTGCGACCGAGCCTCCGCCGGGAATGAGCAGGAGCACGGCCAGCACGGCGCCCGCTCCCAGCAGGCCCAGCCCGCTCAGCTCGCGGCGCTGGTCAGGGCTGAGGATGGGCGCACGGCGAACCGGCTGGCGGCGCGCCGGGCGCCGGGTGCGCGCGGGGGCACGGCGTCGGGCTGCTGGTCGGGACTTGGTGGGGGCGCGTCGTGCCATCTTGTGCTGTGCAGCCTCGGGTGGGGACGTGTGCGGAATCGCGCGGCTGCTCCCCGGGGCCTCCGGAGGCGCGTCGATCGTATCAGCACCCCGCGGGCCGTGCCGAACCGGCGTTCGCCTCAGATCTCGGTGACCACCGGCAGGATCATGGGTCGGCGGCGGGTGCGCGAGTAGAGGAAGCGCGACAGCCCCTCGTGGATGGTCGCCTGCCAGACGGACCACTCGGCGTCGGGTCTGAGCTTGCCGACCAGGCCGAGGGTATGGGCACGGGCCTCCTCGAAGAGGTTGTCGGTGGCGCTGTCCTCGATGAACCCGCGCGAGAGCAGATCGGGTCCTGCGATGACCGCGCCGGTGCTGCGTTCGACGGTCAGCGCCACGATGACCACGCCGTCCTGGGCGAGCAGGCGGCGGTCGCGGAGCACCACGTCACCGGCCTCGTCGATGCTCAGCCCGTCCACGTACACGTAGCCCGCCGGGACGCGCTGAGGGCGGCGGCGGATGACCTCGCCGTCGATCTCGATGACCGTGCCGTTGTCGACGGGGAGGATGTGGTCGCGGTCGAGCCCGACCGTCGCCGCCAGGTCGGCGTGGATGGCGAGGTGGCGGTACTCGCCGTGCACGGGGACGAAGAACTTCGGCCTGACCAGCGCGAGCATCAGCTTCAACTCCTCGCGGCTGGCGTGCCCCGAGGCGTGCACGTGATGCTTCGACGAGTTGAAGACGCGGGCTCCGCGCCGGTAGAGGTTGTTGATGGTGCGGTGCACCGCCTCCTCGTTGCCGGGGATGGGGTTGGCGCTGATGATCACGGTGTCGCCCTCGTGCAGCTGCACCATGGGGTGCTCGCCCGCGGCGATCCGCGACATCGCCGACATCGGCTCACCCTGGGCGCCCGTGCACAGCACCGCCAGCTCGTGATCCGGCACCGACGCATGCTGCCTGGGCGACACGAAGTTGTCGGTGGTGCGCAGGAAACCCAACTCCTGGCCGACGCGCACGTTGTTGAGCATGGAGCGGCCGACGATGAACACCTTCCGGCCGCAGTCGGCCGCGGCGTCGATCGCCTGCTGCAGACGAGAGATGTTGGAGGCGAACGTGGCCATGAGGATGCGTCCCGGCGCCGCCGCGAAGAGCGGAGCCAGGCCCTCCCCCACCCGGCGCTCGCTGGGCGTGGTGCCCTCCTGCTCGGCGTTGGTGGAATCGCTGAGGAGCAGCAGCACGCCGTCGTCACCGAGACGCGCGAGCCGGGCCATGTCCGGCGGCGAGCCCTGCACCGGGGTCTGATCGATCTTGAAGTCGCCGGTGTGGATGATCACCCCGTCCGGGGTGTGCAGGGCCAGGGAGCACGCATCGGGGACGGAGTGGGTGATGTGGATCCACTCGACGCTGATGGCGCCGAGCTGGACAGTGTCACCGGCGCGGACCGTGTGCAGGTCGGTGGAGTCGAGGAGCTTGTGCTCCTTGAGCTTGTTGCGCAGGAAACCGAGGGTCAGCGACGTGCCGTACACGGGGACGGGGAGCCGCGGCAGCACGTAGGGCAGCGCTCCGATGTGGTCCTCGTGCGCGTGGGTGAGCACGATGCCGCGGACTCGCTCGACGCGCTCCATGAGCCACGTGATGTCGGGGATGACCAGATCGATGCCGAGCATCTCCTGCTCGGGGAACATGAGACCGCAGTCGACGACCACGATGTCATCACCACACTCGATCGCCATCAGGTTGCGGCCGATCTCGCCGAGGCCGCCGAGCGGAACCAGGGAGATCACGGGGCGAAGAGGCTCAGCTGGTCGGCGCTCTCGCTCTCCCGGGCAGGCGCCCGGCGCGCCGCGCGCAGTGACTCCGCCTCGTCGAGATATGCGCGCACCCGCTGCATGTCGGCGAAGAGCGTTTCACGAAGCGAGCCGTTGTAGAGAGCGGCCGCGGGATGGTAGAGCGGGACGTAGACGCGATCGTCGCGGACCACCCGCTCACCGTGGAGGCGTGAGATCCCCGCCGACTCCGGCAGCAGGCGCAGGAGCGCATGCCGTCCCAGGATGAGGATGACGTCGGGACGGAGCAGGGCGATCTGCTCGTCGAGGAAGTGGCTGCAGGCGCTGACCTCGTCGGGCTCGGGGTCGCGATTGCCCGGGGGCCGGCAGCGAACGGTGTTGGTGATGTAGAGGTCGCGGCGGGTGAGGCCGATCGACTCGACGAGCTCGGTGAGCAGCTTGCCGGCGGCTCCGACGAAGGGGCGGCCCTGCTGGTCCTCCTTCTCGCCAGGCGCCTCGCCGACCGCCATGATCCGCGCCTCGACGGGCCCGTAGCCCGGGACCGCCTGGGTGCGGGTCTCATGGAGGCGGCACGCCACGCACGCCCGGATCCGGCCGTGGATCTCGAGCAGCTGTTCCGTGGTCGGCGCCACCTGCATTGGTCGCCGATTGTAGAGAGTGCATCTCCGCGCCCCGTTCCCCGCCGGCGACCGATGAGTCTGGCCCCCACGGCTGTCTGAATTCGCGGAAGCCAGGATAACCGACCGGCTCCCAGGATTCTGTAATGTTGTAATCCCCGAAAATCGGGGGGCCCGTACGCACTGACGTGAGGTGACAATGGCCGCCACCAACCCGGAGCGATCCCGACGCATCTTCAACCCCTGGGTGGTTCTCACCCTGGTCTGCATGGCGCAGTTCATGGTGGTCCTGGACGCGACAGTGGTGAATGTCGCCCTGCCGTCGATCAAGCGGGGCCTGAACTTCTCCAACAGCGACCTGCAATGGATCGTCAACGCGTACACGCTGACCTTTGGTGGCTTTCTCCTCCTCGGCGGCCGGGCCGGCGACCTCTTCGGCCGTCAGCGCATCTTCCTCGTGGGCCTGGCCATCTTCACTGTCTCCTCCCTCTTCAACGGTCTCGCGCAGACGCCCTCCATGCTCATCCTCGGTCGTGCGGTCCAGGGCTTCGGCGGCGCGCTCATCTCCCCCGCTGCGCTGTCGATCATCACCACCACCTTCGAGGAGGGTGATCGGCGGAACAAGGCGCTTGGGGTATGGAGCGCGATCGCCGCCAGCGGTGCCGCATTCGGCCTGTTGATCGGCGGCGCTCTCACGCAGGCGATCAGCTGGCGCTGGGCGTTCTTCGTCAACGTCCCGGTTGGGGTGGTGACCATCGTGCTGTCCTGGCGGATGGTCCCGGACTCTCGCGTGGAGGGCCACCGCGGCGTCGATGTTCTCGGCGCCTTCCTGGTCACCGGGGGGCTGATGTCGATCGTCTACGCGCTGGCCACGGCAGCCTCGCCGCAGGAGGGTTGGACGTCGCCCACCGTCCTGCTCTTCGGTGCCGTCGGGCTGGGCCTGCTGGTGCTGTTCGTGGTCACCGAGATGTGGTACCGAGCACCCCTGGTGAGGCTCAGCATCTTCCGCATCCGCTCGCTCAGCGCCGCCAACGGCGCCATGTTCCTGGTGGCGGGTGGCATGTTCGCGATGTTCTATTTCGCCGGGCTGTACGTGCAGATCGTGCTCGGGTACTCACCGTTCACTGCCGGCCTGGCGTTCCTGCCCGTGTGTCTTGGCATCGGCGTGGGGGCTGGGCTCGCGGCTCAGGCGGTCAAGCGTCTCGATGTTCGCGTGCTGACGTGTGCTGGAATGCTCATCGCGGCCACTGGCTTCTTCCTCCTGCAGCGCATCGGCATCGCAAGCGGCTACGTCGACGTGCTGCTCCCGGCCCTGATCGTCCTCTCGGTGGGGCTCGGTCTCACGTTCGTGCCCGTCACCCTCATCGCCACCACCACCGTCACCGCCAAAGACGCCGGCCTCGCCTCTGGTCTGCTCAACACCTCGCAGCAGGTTGGTGGCTCGCTCGGCCTCGCCATCCTGGCCACTCTGGCGGTCGGGCAGACGAACAGCTACTTCCACAATCTCGGGCATGCGCCCGCGGTGCTGGACACCTCGGCGGCGCTGGTCCAGGGCTACCGCATCGCCTTTCTGGCGGGCGCAATCCTGTTGGTGCTCGGCGCCGTGCTGGTGGGCGCCTTCATCCGCCGCGCCGACGTCGCGGACATCACCGCCGCGGCTGCGTCGTCGTCGGCCCAGATGATCCCGGACGCCGCCGCGTAGCGAAGTTTGGGTCCTCGCCTGCCGACAGGCGAGCGCGTCCGGCGGCCTCAGCGGGCGAGCAGCAGCTCCGCCACCTGAACGGCGTTGGTCGCGGCGCCCTTGCGGAGATTGTCCGCCGCCAGGAACAGGGCCAGCCCGTTCTCGCGCGAGTGGTCCGCGCGGATCCGCCCCACGTGCACCTCGTCAGAGCCGGCCACCGCGCGTGGGGTGGGGTACTGCTGAGTCTCTGGATCGTCGACCACCAGCACACCCGGCGAGCCGGCGAGCAACTGGCGTGCCTGATCCGGCGGAGCCGGCTGTTCGAATTCGATCCACACCGCGGCGGAGTGGCCGACCGCCACCGCAACCCGCACGGTGGTGATCCCGATGGGCAGCTCGGGGAGATCGAGAACCTTGCGCAGCTCGGCGATGACCTTGGTCTCCTCCTCGGTGTCCTCGCCCACCATCGCCCAGCCGCCCGGCACCACGTTGCCGTGGAGCACGTGCGGGTAGATCACCCTGTGTGGCGGGCGTCCGTAGGCGTCGTCGCGCTCCTGGGCTGCCAGCTCCGCCGCCAGGGCACGGCCGCCACCGCTGGCTGCCTGGTACGTGGCCACCGTGACGTGGCGGACTCCGTACCGCGCATGCAACGGTGCGAGCACCACCGCCAGCGGGATGGTCACGCAGTTGGGATTGGCGACGATCCCGGTGTGCCCGACCAGCGCAGCGGCGTTGACCTCAGGCACCACCAGCGGAACCGCCGGGTCCAGCCGGTAGGCGCTCGACTTGTCGACGGCGAACCCGCCACCCGCCGCGACCCCCGGAGCGAAGCGGCGCGACGTGTCCGCCCCGGCTGCAAAGAAGACGAAGTCCGCGCCGCGGAGAGCGGTCTCGTCCACCTCGGCGACGATGACGTCGTGGTCGCGAAAGCGCACCATGGCGCCGGCACTGCGTTCGCTGGCCAGCGCGCGGAACTCACCGATCGGGAAGAGCCGGTCCTCGAGGACGCGCAGCAGGGTGCCCCCGGCAGCGCCCGTCGCCCCCACCACGGCGACGACGGGCGGATTCTGCA
>DAIUFS010000058.1:0-10263 GCA_036844485.1 Candidatus Dormiibacterota bacterium
GCGGCGATGACCTCGAAGCTGGGATTTTCGGTGGTGGCGCCGAGCAGGGTGACGACGCCGCTCTCCACGTCGGGCAGCACAGCGTCCTGCTGAGCTTTGTTGAAGCGGTGGATCTCGTCGATGAAGAGGACTGTGCGCTGCCCCATGCGCTGTCGCGCCCGGGCCCGCTCGATGATCTTGCGCAGCTCGGCGACCCCCGAGGAGACCGCGCTAACCGACTCGAGAGCGGCGCCGGACATCTCCGCGAGGATGTTCGCCAGCGACGTCTTGCCGCTCCCGGGAGGACCCCAGAGGATCAGCGAGGGAAGGCTGTCGGCCTCCAGCGCCCGGCGGAGGACGCTGCCAGGCCCGACGACGTCCTCCTGTCCGGCGAACTCCTCGAGCGTGCGCGGCCGCATTCGCGCCGCCAGCGGCGCGATGGGACGATCGGGTAAGCCAGCGCCGCTGAGTGATGTGCCACCGCGCGCGGCCTCGACTCCGGCTCCGACTCCGGGGACGGGGACGCCGAACAGATCAGCCTGGGGTACGGCCACGCCGACAGCGTACGCGCCCGGAAGGCGTCTCACCACCGGGGTGGATCTCGCTGAACGAGTACCGTTGTTGCGGTGGCACCCGTCTCCGCCGCCCTGACCGCCGGCGTGATCGCTGCGGCGCCCGACCTGCCCATCGGCTTCGCGCATCGCGGAGGGGCGGAGCATCGCCGCCTCCAGAACACGCTGGCCGCATTCCGCCAGTCCTGCCGCCTCGGCGCCACCGGGATCGAGAGCGACGTGGCTCTCACCGCCGACGGGGTGGTGGTTCTCATCCATCCGGGCGTCATGGCGCGGCTGCGACGGCCGGTCTCCTCACTGCGCCGCGATCAGCTCCCCAGCCACGTGCCCACGCTCGAGGATGTGTACCGCGCCTGCGGGCCCGACCTTAACATCGCCCTGGACATGGCCGTCCCGCAGGCGGTGGCCCAGGTGGTGGCGATCGCGCGCGCTCACGGCGATCCCTCGCGGTTGTGGCTCACCTACTGGCGCGTCGCCACGCTGGCGGACTGGCATCGCACCTACCCCGACGTGCGCCTCGTCTTCCCCACCCTGCTGCTGCGGTCGTCGAGCGCCGCTGCGCGCCGCTGCGCGAGCCTGCGCGCGGCGGGGGTGGATGCGATCAACCTCTACCACCGTGGCTGCACCCCGGCGCGAGTGGCAACCGCCCACGAGGCCGGCCTGCTCGTCTTCGGCTGGGGCGCCCGCAGCGGCGCCGCCGCGAGGCGGACTCTGCGCCGCGGTGCCGACGGGGTGTTCTGCGACGACGCCGCCGGCATGGGTGCCGCGGTCAACGCGGAGCGCGGCCGGCGGGCGCTCAGCGCAGGAGGATGAAGCTGACGTTCTCGCGGTACTCCTCGAGGGTGCGCGCGTCCATGTACGACATCGAGCTGCGCAGACCGGCGAGGTAGCGCCGCACCACGTCGTCGACACCGCCCTTGTAGGGCACCAGGGTCTCGGTGCCCTCGACGTACCCGGGGTCCTCGGTTCCGGCCTGCTGCTGCACGGAGAACGACGCCGCGCCGCGCATGATCTTCACCTTCTTGCCGTCGACCACGATCACGCGCCCCGGCGCCTCGCGCGTGCCCGCCAGCGCCGACCCGACCATGACCACATCGGCTCCGAGGGCGAGCAGCTTGCACATGTCGGCAGGACTGCGCACACCGCTGTCGCCGATGATCAGCGCCCGCCGGCGCACCTGCGCCGCCTCGGCCACCGCGTGCGGAGTGGGCGCGTACACAGCCGTCTCGGTGCGCGTCTCGCAGACGCTGCCGCCCGCGATGCCGACGCGGATGGCGTCAGCTCCGCGATCCTCGAGCCAGCGGAAGGCCTCCGCCGTGGCCACGTTGCCTCCGATGATGAAGACGTCGTCGGCCTGGCCCCGGATCCACTCCACGGCGGCGCCGACCTGCTCGTGCGCGCCGTTGGCGGTGTCGAGGCAGATGATCCGGCAGCCGGCGCCGTACAGCCTGATGAAGCGATCGCGGTAATCGCCGGTGACGCCGATGGCCGCCCCCACAGAGGTCGGCGCGCCCTGGTGCGATGCGTTGAAGTCGGCGATCTGCTCCGCGACCGCCTGGAATCGATGGAGGATCCCCAGTGCGCCCGCGTTGGCAAGGGAACGGCACATCGCCAGTCCGCACACGTCGGGCATGGGGGCGCCGATCAAGGGCACGCTCAAGAGGAGCGGTCCCAGCCTCACCTCGGGCGCTGCGTCCGCCCGGTGGGTCAGCGTGGATGCGGTGCGCGGCACCAGCGAGACGTGGTCGTAGTCGAACGCCACCGGCAGGTCGCCGAGCGGATCGCCATGGGCGCGCAGCAGGGGTCCAGCGGTCATCAGAAGGCCAATGGTACCCGCGGTCGGCTGAACGGCCGACAGCGATCAGCCGGGCGGCGGCGGAGCCTCCACGGGGGTGAACGACGGTGCGTTGCCGATCACCGAGCGCAGTGCCTGGGCGGCACCGAGCAGCGCGGCGGACTCCGCCGGCACCACGATGGTGGTGTTGTCGCTGTCGGCGAACTTGGCCAGGGTGTCGAGCTGAAGGATCGACACCAGAGTCGGGTCTGGCGACGCCGCCTTGATGGCGGCATACACGGTGGAGATCGCCTGGGCACGTCCCTCGGCCTCGAGAATGAGAGCCTGCCGCGTCCCCTCGGCACGCAGGATGTACGCCTGCCGCTCCCCCTCCGCGTTCTTGATCGCGGCCTGCCGGTTGCCGTCGGCGATGTTGACCGCCGACGTCTGCTGGCCCTCCGACTGGAGGATCCGGGCACGCTTCTCCTGGTCGGCCTGCTTTTGCAGCGCCATGGCCTGGAGGATCTGCTGTGGCGGGGTGATGTCGACGATCTCGATGCGGCTGATGCGGATTCCCCACTTGTCGGTGACCTGCTCCATCTGCTCCTGCATGCTGGCGTTGATGCGCTCGCGCTGAGAGAGGGCCTGGTCGAGGCTGACGTTGCCGAAGGCGTTGCGCAGGGTGGTGCGGGCCTGCTGGTCGATGGCGACGAAGTAGTTGGACACGGCGAACAGCGCCATCTGCGCGTCGACGACCTGGCTGAAGATGGTGGCGTTGACGGCAACCGCGACGTTGTCGGCGGTGATCACCTCCTGGCGATCGCCGGTGCGCGGGGTCTCGCGCATGTCGACGCGCACCAACCTGTCGATGAAGGGAAGGATGAGAGTGACCCCGGGCGGCCGGACCGGCGCGACGTACCGTCCGAAGCGCTGCACGACACCCACGAACCCCTGCTGGACGACCTTGATCGACTGGGCCAGCGCGACGATGATGAGCAGCGCCGCCACCGCGATGACGATGAAGACGACGATCGTGCCGGTGTCAACCATGATCTCTCCTCACGTGGCGGGGTGCACCAGAAGCGTGGTGCCGCGCACCGCCAGCACCACCACCGGGACCTGGGCCGGGAGCGGATCGGCGGTGTCGGTGACCGCCAGCCAGCGGTCGCCGGCGAACAGCGCGTGACCGGGGTGATGCTCGTCCCCGACAGTGTCGAGAGTGATCGCCGGCTGCCCCACCAGGCCGTCGGCGCTGCCCGCGATGCCACGGAATTTGGCGATCGGCGCGGAGCGCTCGAAGCGGGCGCGCAGGAGGGGACGCACCAGCAGCCAGCCTCCGACGGTCACAAAGGCAAAGAGGACTCCCTGGATCCAGAGACTGCCGCTGAGGAGGGCGACGACCGCTGCGGCGGCGGCGCCAAGGGCCACGAAGAGCGCATAGAACGCCTGGGTGTGCACCTCCAGGGCCACGAAGGCGACGACCATGGCCACCCACAGGCCGAAGAACATGGACTGCAGAAGTGACATCGAGATGAGTGTACGGCCCGCCGAGCCGGTACGGCGGTGCGGTCGCGGACGAGCGCTGGCTGTCTTGTCGCCCGAGGGCGCGCGTGTCCTCAGCGAGGGTCGATATTCTGCAGCCGAACCCGGCCGCGGGCGACGTCCTTGCCGTCGGAGGCCCGCGAGATGGCCACCTCCCAGAGCTGCTGGCTTCGACCCTGGTAGACGGCGTCCGCAATCACGTGGAGGATGCCCGTGGTCGTCGATCGGAGGAAGTCGGTGGTGTTGGTGACGCCGACGGTGATTCGTCCGCTGTCGCGTACCGCCAGCCACCCTCCGAGGGACGCGAAGGTCTCGACAACCGAGGACAGAAGGCCGCCGTGGAGAATGCCGAAGGGCTGATGGTGCTGCGGGCCCACCTCGATCCAGCCTGTCAGCCTGGTCGGGCCCGCCTCGTCGAAATGACAGCCGAGGAGGCGTACGAATTCGCTGCGCGGATGACGCTCGAGCTCAGCCTCCAGGGCGGCTCCGCTGCTGCTCTGGCTGGTCATCTCCCGCAGCCTAGCGCCCGAGGCCGCAGCCCCGCGGCAACGCTCAGGCCGAGTTGATGACGGGCAGTTCCGGGTAGCTGGCACCGAGGACGGTCGAGGCGTCGCCCTGCAGCCAGTCGCGAATCAGCGTCTGGTACACGCTGCGGAAGTCGACGGTGTACTTGAGGTTGCCCAGCTCGATCTTGGTGATGGCGGCGAGCAACGCCTCTTCGGTGAAGGACTTGGCGCCGATCTTCAGGCTCGCTCCGTCCACGCCGCCGGTCATCGTCATCGTCGTCCACATGCCCACCGTCAGAGGGCTGAGTGTTGGATTACCACGGGTGCCGTGACCATCACGGCGATCAGCGCGAGGATCAGCTGCCACTCCGGCGCAGACATGTCACTTTGCGACAGTCGGTGGCCCGAGGAAGGACATCGTGGCGCGGGCCGCCATGGTGTCCCGCGAGGGCAGTCGCTTTGCTAGCGGGGGAAGTGCTCGTGCACGGGGAACTCGTGAACGTCCGGTGCAGGCCCCGCAGCCCCGATGGCGGCCATCGCAGGTCCGATGCGGTCTTCGGAGAACCGGTCGAAGTGCTCGCGCGACTTCCAGAAGTCGATCACGCCCCAGCCGCCGTCTACCGGACCGGACGAGTGGAAGATGATTCCATCTGGGGGATTGCCGTCCGGGTCGATCGCCGCCTGGAGCTTATCGAACTGCTCGGCGGTGACGCCAGTGAGCTTGAGGCGGATTCCTACAGCCATCATTCCTCCTTTGATTTGACCAGCGATTTGCGCGCAGTGTAGTTGGTCCACGCGAGCACCGGGTAGCAGCTTGGTCCGGTCAGTTCCGGTCTAGCCCTACCCCGGCAGGCGTTTGGCGAGAGCGCCATACATGCGCCGCCCAACAGTGAGCGGCCAGCGACGACGCCCTAAACGCCGGTAGCCGACGCGCTGGCCGCCCGTTCGCCTGACCGCTTCCACAAAGGCGGGTTAGGCGGTGGTACGGTCGCACGCGAAAAGGGACAGCAACGACGACTATGCGAACAGGGCTCATCGGGCTGGCAGCGGCGGGCTGCGCGATTCTGGGACTGGCTGGCCGTGATCGCCTGCACACCTGTCCCCAGCTTCAGGAACTGCCCGCCCATTCTGGTAGGTAATCGGACCTGAGGTTGCCCAGCTCGATCTTGGTGATGGCGGCGAGCAACGCCTCTTCGGTGAAGGACTTGGCGCCGATCTTCAGGCTCGCTCCGTCCACGCCGCCGGTCATCGTCATCGTCGTCCACATGCCCACCGTCAGAGGCCAGCGGCGGGATCACTCATCGCCTCAGGTGGGCCGACCGGAATGCCGGTTGGCGGTTCCGGTGCTCGTGTGGCTGGATCGACCCGAAGCTTCGATTGACTGAACGGAATGCGATCACCGCTGGCAACAGGCACGTCATCGCCGCTCGGCGGGGGCAGGCTTAGCCCTTCCGCTCCCGCAGGTCGTCGATCCCGTCCTGTAGTTTGTTCGTGCGCTCGTCACTCCAGTTCTTGAAGTCGATCAGATCCGCCTTCAGTGCCTTCACCTCCCTGGTGAAGTCCGCTTGCAGTTTGTTCACCGCATCCAGGACCGCGCTGTCGATGTTCTCGTCGATGGCGTCGGCCACGGCGTCGGCCACGTCTTGGGGGCTCGCCCCTGGGATGTCGTCGTCGGGCATGGGGGGTCTCCTCGTGTGGGGTGACGGTGTCGCCTGACCGTATCAACGCCCGGTGGCGTCACACCGATTCGCTGAAAAGTAAGCCACTGAGTGGGCTCACGGTGGTGATGGTTGCCCGGGCTGGGCAAGGTACTGGTGAGGGCGACCCGTTAGTGACGTGCTCATCCACAGCGGTCACCGATCGCCGATGAGGTTCCCACCAGAAGCTGTGAGCGAGCCCACTACCGGCACACCCTCTCACCCGCAGATCACCCAATTCCTTCAGCGCCTGAATGGCGGGCGATTCTAGCCATCACTCGCTTGTGTAGTGCGGATAATCGGATTCGAGGTTTCCGGAGTCGATGGTATTGGTCAGCGACGGCTGCTCGCCGTAGAGACCACCCTTGACCGGCGTGCCGACGATGAAGAGTGGCGCCGCGGCACCGTGGTCGGTGCCCTGGCTGCCGTTCTCGTTGATGCGACGGCCGAACTCGGACCAGGTCAGCAGCACTACCCGATAGGCCTGACCGTGGGCCGTGATGTCCTGCATGAAGGCGCTCACCGCGGCATCCACCTCGGCGAGCAGCGCCGTCTGGCGTGTCGATTCCGCCTGGTGGGTGTCGAACCCGCTGATGACCACGTGGCAGATCTTGACCGAGGGCTCGGTGACGATCATCTGGTCGAAGAGCGCACCGTAGATCCCCGGGGTGTTGCGGTAGAGCGCGCGAGCGGTGGCCTGGTATCCGGTTCCGCCGCGCACCGTGTATTCCTGGACGGACTGGATGACGCTGACCGTGGCGTTGGCTGCGCGCAGCTCTGCCGGCGTGCTCACCTCGCCGAGCGCGCAGCCCGCCAGCGGGTGCCCCTGGAAGTCGAACTGGGTGCCGAGCAGCTTGCCCAACCAGCCGTCGGTCTGCATGCGCTTGGGGTCAGCGTACTCCCACACGTAGAGGTTCTCGAAGTGCGAGTACGTGGGCTTGTCGTACCCGACTCCCTGGACAATGGCCACCTAGCCACCGTCGTACAGCGACTTCAGCCCTTTGAGAGCCGGGTTGAGCCCGACGCCGCCGTCGATGTGGAGGACGTTCTCCGGGCGCACCCCGACGGTTGGACGCGCGCTGGCGTAGGCCGGATCCGCGTACGGCACCACGGTGTTGAGGCCGTCGTTGCCGCCGGCGAGCTAGAGCACCACGAGGACACGGTTGTTGTGGATGCCGTTGATGCCCGCGGCGAGCACGCCCTTGGCGAGGATGGGTGGCACGATCACCCCGCCGGCAATACCGACGAGTCCTGCGGCGAGGAAATCGCGACGGGTGACGCTCATCGGGCGGACCTCATTTCAGGTGGAAGTCGGGACTGGCGAGCAGCGTGAACCAGCGGTCGGCGTCGGTCCTTGCGGCAGTGAGGGCAGTTGCGGTGTCCGTGCCGAGCACCGAGTCGAGCTGAGTGCGCACCGCCGCGCTGACGTCGGGGAACGCGGCCGTGCGCGCGGTTGCCGCGGTGGCGAAGTTGACGCGCGCGAGCAGCGAGGAGGAGCTGATCCAGCCGGAGTTGGACGGCCAGCCGGCGACGTTGGGTGGGTCGTAGAGCACCTGGTCCATTCCCGCGGACGACCGCGCGGCCGTGGTCGCCAGCTCCGGGCGATTGAGCGCGCGCATCGCCGCCACCATGTAGTCGGTGGGCGAGCGCATCAGGGAGCGGTAGTTGGATGGCGCGGTGAACGCGCTGCTGCGGAAGATGGCGCGCATCAGGGTGCGGACGTCGTAGTTGCTGGCGCGGAACTGGGCGGCCACGGCGTTGACATCCGCGGCGGACGGGTTGGGGGCTGCGAAGAAGGTCATGGCGCGACGGGTAACGAAGGGGGCGCACGACGGCTGGGCGAGCACGATGTCGATGACGTCGTCGGGCCCGAGGTTTCCGGTGTGGCCGAGGAAGGTCTTGCCGCCCGGGTCATGCACGCGCGGAACCACCGCGCCCCGGAAGGTCGCCCCCGAGCTCACCAGCGAGTTGATCTGGTCGACATATGCCTGGGGATTGCTCTTGCTGTACCTGGGCGCCGCCGTGCGCGTGCCGGTGGCGTCGAAGAGCTGGATGCGCAGGCCGCTCAACGCCCGCGCCCCCTCACGCACGTCGGTTTCGGAGTAGTTGCCCGGGCCGAGCGTGAACAGCTCCATCAGCTCGCGCGCGAAGTTCTCGTTGGGCGACGCCGCCGTGCTGGCGTCGAGGTTGAGGTAGCGCATCATCAGCGGGTCTCTTGTGACGCTCGAGAGCAGGCCGCGCAGATTCGACAGGCCGGCACTGCGGTAGAGCACGTTCTGCTGGTACACGAAGGGCACGCGCGCGGAGTTGCGGAAGTCGCCGGTGAGCACGCCATGCCAGAACAGCGTCATCCGCTCCGGAAACTGCGCCGCGGTGGTGGCCATGTGCGTGTACCACGCACTGGCGAGCATGGTGCGGTTGGTGACGTCCGCCGGTGCCGGCAGCGGCTCCGCCTGCTGGTTGACGAGCTTGTCGACGAGGTCGTCATACGACATCGCCGTCGCGGCCTCCAGGTCGGCCTCCGTGTAGCCGAAGCCGGCGCGCCGGAGGAGGTGGGCGGCCAGGCCACGCGGGGTGCTGAGCGGACTTGGCCAGCCGCCGGATTTGATCGCCGCGGCCGGCGTCGAACTGATCTCATCCAGCCCGAGATGGAGCGCGACCGCGCCGAGCGCTCCACCCGCGGCAACGCCGAGGGCCTGGCGGCGGCTGAGGCGGATGTGCGTCAGCGTCATCTCGACGGCTCGGTGTGGAACGCGTTCCTTAGAGGACGTGGAAAGGCGACCGGCACCGGTGGGCTTCTCAGCTCCCTCTCACCAGGCCGCGGGCTGGGCTGGGCTGGGCTGGCCGTTGCGGTGCGGTTCCCTATGCTGACCCGGTGAGCGCGAGCCCGAGCCGTTTCGACTACGACGAGCCCGCCCGCGCGCTGCTCATCGAGTGGGACGACGGCGTCGTCCATCGGATCCCCTTCGATGTGCTCCGCCGCGCCTGCCCGTGCGCGGCATGCCACGGCGAGATGGGCAGCGCCGGCCGGTTCGCCGTCCGCCCCAGCCTCGAGCCCGGGGAGGACGACCTCGCCGACATCTCGCTGGTGGGCTCCTACGGGCTCAACGTGGTGTGGGCCGACGGCCACAACACCGGCATCTACACCTTTGAACGGCTGCGCGAGCTCGGGGAACGAGTGACCACCGGAGCGTAGAACCACAGGGGTAGAGTGGTCGTCATGTCGATCACCACCGCTCCTGTGCTGCTCAGTGAGCGTGAGGCCGGCGTGCTCACGCTCACCCTCAACCGACCCGAGGTCCTCAATGGCCTCACCGACGAGCTCCTCGACGCCGTGGCCAACGGCTGTCGCGAGGCCGCCGCCGACGAGAGCGTTCGCGTGGTGATCATCACCGGCGCGGGGCGCGGCTTCTGCTCCGGAGCGGACCTTCGCGCCGGGGTGGGGAGCGGCGACGTCGACATTCGCGGCCACCTCCGCAACCACTACGTGCCCATGATCCGAGCCATGCGAGCGCTCGAGAAGCCGGTGATCGCTTCGGTGAACGGGGTCGCCGCAGGGGCCGGAATGTCCCTGGCGCTCGCCGCCGATTTCCGTATCGTCGGCGAGTCGGCGACGTTCATCCAGGCATTCGTGCGCATCGGGTTGGTGCCTGATGCGGGGAGCAGCTACTTTCTGCCCCGGCTGGTTGGCGTCGCCAAGGCGCTGGAGCTCACCATGCTCGGAGAGACCGTGGACTCCGCCGAGGCCCTGCGGCTGGGCCTCGTCCACCGCACCGTCCTCGATGAGGACCTCGCGGCCACCACCGCTGAGTTCGCGACCCGGCTGGCGCACGCTCCACGCTCGGCGGGGCTCATCAAGCACCTCATCAACAGCTCGCTCGACAACGACCTCGACACACAGCTGGAGCGTGAGGAGGAGGCCCAGGGGATCGCGGCGCAGAGTGACGACTTTGCCGCCGGCGTGGCAGCCTTCCTCGCCAAGCGTCCGCCGGAGTTCACAGGGCACTGACCCGTTCGTCGCAGGGGAGCGCTTTTGGCCCTACGATATACTCGCCAGCCGCGAGCGGGAGTAGCTCAGTGGTAGAGCATTACCTTGCCAAGGTAAGGGTCGCGAGTTCGAGCCTCGTCTCCCGCTCCACTCCGTGATTTGAATACGGGTGTGCCCAGAAAGGGCCGATCAACCAGTGGGTGGA
>DAIUFS010000059.1:0-9766 GCA_036844485.1 Candidatus Dormiibacterota bacterium
ACCTCACGGCTGGGGGCGTCGTCCTCGACGATGAGGATGGTCTTTCCGGCTCCGGTCATGAGGCTTCGGTCTCCAGGTATGTGGCGATCCTCTGCACGAAGTTCGCCACCTCGATGGGTTTAGAGATGTATCCCGAGCAGCCGGCGGCGAGTGCCTCCTGCTCGTTGCCCTTCATGGCATTGGCGGTGAGCGCGACGACGGGGATCGATGAGGTCTTGGGGTCCGACTTGAGCATCCGCGTGACGGTGAGGCCATCGATGCCCGGGAGCTCGATGTCCATCAGGACGAGATCGTACGGGGAACTCCGGGCCTTGTGCAGACCCTCGTTGCCATCGACGGCGATGTCCACCTCGAAGCCATTGCCGTTCAGCACCATGGTGGCCAGCTCTCGGTTGCTCTGGTTGTCCTCGACCAGCAGGATGCGGTTGTGGCGGTGCCCATTGGGGATCTGCAGACCGGCCAGGGGCAGACGGAAGGTGAACACCGACCCGGTGCCCGGCTCGCTCTCCAGCTCCATCGTTCCACCGTGCAGCTCGATGATGCGGCGCGTCAGGGAGAGGCCAAGCCCGGTGCCCTCCACGTGGCGGGTGGTGGCGCTGTCCACCTGGTAGAACTCGTTGAAGATGCGCTCGTGGTGCTCGCGCGGGATGCCGACGCCGGTGTCCCCGACCTGCAGGCACAGCGTCTCCGCATCCTCGGACCGTGCCGTGATCCACACCCGTCCGCCCTGGGCGGTGAACTTGATGGCGTTGCTGAGCAGGTTGTAGAGCACCTGCTTGAACTTGCTCTTGTCCGCCCGGAGGAGGAGGTCCTCGGGGACCACGTCGATGGAGAGATCGATGTCACGCCGCTCGCTGAGCGAGCGGATGACGTTGTGCACCTCGCGGACCGCGTTGTTGACGAAGAACTCGTCGTAGCTCAGCTCCATGCGCCCCGCCTCGATCTTGCTGAGATCGAGGACGTCATTGACCAGCTCGAGGAGGTGCTTGCCCGATGTGTGGATGTTCTCCAGGCACTCGTGGCGCTGTTCCTCGTCGAGGGCGACGAGGTTGTCCTTGAGGATCTCGCTGAAGCCCAGGATGGCGTTGAGCGGGGTGCGCAGCTCGTGGCTCATGTTGGCCAGGAACTCGCTCTTCAGGCGCGAGATCTCGTTGATCTGCGCATAGCTGCGCTCCAGCTCGCGCTTCTGTTCGGCGATCTGGGCCAACTGGACCGTCTGACGAGCGTGCAGCCGGGCGTTGTCGATCGAGATGGCGGCCTGGTTGGCGATGACCTGCATCAGCGCCTGCTCGACTGAGGTGAAAGGACGCACCTCGCGTCGCGCCATGGTGAGCGCGCCGACCAGGCGCTGCGGGGACTGCAAGGGCATCACCAGGCAGCTTCTCGGCGCGTGGGCCATGGGCAGGTTCTTGAAGCGACTGTCCTTGGTGGCATCCACCACGGACACCACCTTGCGCCGTTGCGAAGCCCACCCCACGATGCCCTCACCGAGCTCGAAGGTGGCAACCTGCGCGACCGACTCGGTGAACGGGAAGGTGGCGATGGCGCTGAGGCTCTTGCCATCCTCATCGAGGAGGAACACGGTGGCGGCGTCGCAGGCCACCAGGTCGGAGGCGGCCTTGAGCATGAAGTCGATGGTCTCTTTCAGCTCCAAGCTGGAGGTGAAGAGATTGCCGACCTGACCGAGCAGATCGACAATGACCTTGTCGTCCATGGCTGCGCGAGTATACCGGCGCCTTGGCAGCAACAGACCACTTCCGCGGATTTCGGCAGTCGCCAACACTCGGGGGAACGCCAGTTCTCCCTTCGCTTCCTCAGCCCTTGCGGGCCTTGATCTCCTCGATCACCTGGGGAAGGATCTTGAGCGCGTCACCGACCACGCCGAGGTCGGCCAGCTTGAAGATGGGGGCGTCGGCATCGCGATTGATGGCGATGATCGTCTTGGCTCCCTTCATGCCCACTGTGTGCTGCATGGCTCCGCTGATCCCGCAGGCGATGTAGACCCCCGGCTTCACGGTCTTGCCGGTCTGGCCCACCTGCATGGCGTAGGGCACCCAGCCGGCGTCGACCACGGCGCGGCTGGCCCCCACGGCGCCTCCGATCAGGGAAGCGAGCTGCTCCAGCAACTCGAAGTTCTTGGGATCGCCCAAGCCGCGGCCTCCGCTGATGACCACGGGCGCCTCCTCGAGCTTGGGGCCCGATGCCGCCTCAGCGCGACGCTCCACCACCTTGACCGCGCGGTGCTGGTCGGCGACCTTCGACGTCACCGGCGCCACCGTCGCGGCGCCCCCGCCGGCGCTCTCGGCGGCGAAGGACTTGGGCCGGATCAGGGCGATCGCCGGTTTCTTCGCCTCGAAGGCGGTGGTCACGTCCTGGGTGGCGCCGAAGATCGATGACTGCACGGCCACCTGGCCGTTGGCCGCGACATCGAGGCCATTGGCGACGACCGGCACGTCGAGCTTGGCGGCGAGGCGCCCGGCGACGTCGCGACCCAGGTACGTGGACGCGATGAGGATGAGGTCGGGCTGGTGCTGGCCGGCAAGCTCGGCGACAGCGTCGGCCGCCGGACCGCCGGGCAGGAGCTCGCCGTAGGCGGCGTCGGTGCCGGCGTGCACAGTGGTGGCGCCGTACTCGCCCAGGACGGCCGCGGCCACCTCCGCCTGGGGAGAGAGAGCCACGGCTTCGACGGTGCCGCCCAGCGATCGTGCCTTGGTCAGCAGCTCGAGCACAGCGGGGGTGGGCTTGCCGTCAACGATCTCCGCGAACACCCAGGTCGTTCCCACGGCCACCTCAGATCACCTTCTGTTCGGCGAGGAAGTCGACGATCCGCTTGGCGGCGTCGCCATCGTCCTGCACGATCTCGCCGGCCGCCCGCACCGGCGCCGCCTCGACGGCCGTGATCGTCTGGCCGGCGGTGGCTCCGCCCAGGCCCTCCACCCCGAGGTCGGCCAGGCTGGGCCGGTCGAGAGGCTTCTGCTTGGCCCCCATGATCCCTTTGAGCGAGGGGTAGCGGGGCTCGTTGACCCCGGCGGTGACGCTGATCACCACGGGGAGCTTGGCTTCGACAACCTCGATACCGGTCTCGGTCTGCCGTTCTACCCTGAGGGTGTCGCCCTCGTACGACACCGACTTGGCGAAGGTGACCGCGGGAATGTCGAGCAAACCGGCGAGCATCTGGGGGACCACGCCGGTGTACCCGTCGGTGGACTCCGTGGCGGTGATGACGACATCGAAATCCTGCTTTCGGATGGCCGCGGCCAGCACCTTGGCGGTGGTCAACGCGTCAGACCCCGCCAGCGAGTCGTCGCTGATCAGCACCCCCTTGGCGGCGCCCATGGCGAGGGCCTTTCTCACCGTGTCGAGGCCGCGTTCCGGGCCCATGCTGACCACCGTGACCTCGCCGCCGTGCTTCTCAGCGAGCTGGAGACCCGCCTCCACCCCGAACTCGTCGCCGGGGTCGAGCACCATCTCTCCGTCGCGCTTGAGGTTGTGGCTGGACGCGTCCAGCTGGCCCGCCGAGTTGGGATCGGGCACCTGCTTGACGCAAACGACGACGTTCATCCGGACTCCTGCTTGTGTGCGAAGGGCGCCGTGACTCTACCCGACGGGACCGCCTCAGCCCTTCACCGGTTCGGCCGTGGCCGGTCCTTCTCAGGGAGGCCTCAGGCCTGATTCAGGGCAGAGGTGGACAATATCCCAGCGACGGTCCAGCTTCAACGAGAGATACAACCATGACAAGATCGATCAGCGGCGCCGCCCACTGGGTCGGCCGCCACGCCTTCCCTGCGCTCGCCGCCACGGTCATCGCCGTCGGTGCGGCTGGCGGTGGCATCGGCTACGCGGTGGCCAGCCAGCACAGCACCACCGCCGCGTCGTCGTCGCCCTCCGGCGCCGCCGCTGGGGCACCGTCGTCCGCGGCCAAGGGACACCGTGGTGGGGCTGCCGCGCGACGTGGTCTGCTGCTGCAGCGCGCCCTGAGCCTGATCGCATCCCAGACCGGGCAGAGCGTCGCGACAGTTCGCAGTGAGCTCGCCGCCGGCAAGTCCGTCGATCAGATCGCGGGCGCCAAGGCGGCGGCGATCGAGAGCCAGATCCTGGCGCAGATCACCACGGTCGCCGGCCGCGCGGTCAGCGCCGGCAAGATCACCTCCCCCCAGGAGAGCTCCATCCTGGCCATGGCCAAGACCAAGATCGACGCGCTCATGGCGGAGCCGGGGACCCAGCTCCTCCAGGACGCGCGCAGCGCGCTCCAGTACCTCAACGGCAAGGGCCTGAAGCACCTCCCTCCGCCGGCGGCCGCGGCTCCCACGCCCGCCGCCTGACCTCGCGCGCCGGGCTCGCGCTTCGGCTCGCCCGGATAAACTGCGGCGATGCCCAAGTCCTACGCCCAAGCCGACCAGGTGATCGACCCGGCCAAGAAGTACAGCGCAACGATCGCCACCGACAAGGGCGACATCGTCGTGGCGCTGCACGCTGACAAGGCCCCGACGAGCGTCAACAACTTCGTCTTCCTGGCCCGCGACGGCTTCTACGACGGGCTGACCTTTCATCGGGTCGAGCCGGACTTCGTGATCCAGGGGGGATGCCCCGAGGGGACGGGGCGCGGCGGTCCCGGCTACCGCTTCGAGGACGAGCCTGTGCAGGGCGAGTACATCGCCGGCGCCGTCGCGTGCGCCAACGCGGGACCCGACACCAACGGCTCACAGTTCTTCATCTGCACCGTCGACAACCGCCACAAGCTGGCCAAGGCGTACAACCTCTTCGGGCAGGTGGTCAAGGGCATGGATGTGGTCGGCGAGATCCGGCGGGGCGACGTGATGCGCTCGGTGTCGGTCTCCGAGGAGTAGGACGGTGGGCGGCGAGCTGCGGCTGATGTCGGTGCACGCGCACGCCGATGACGAGTCGATCACCATGGGGGGGCTGCTGGCGACCTGCCATGACCGCGGCATCCGCACCGCCAACGTCTGCTGCACCGACGGCAAGCTCGCCACCATCGTGGCTGAGGACATGCCCGAGGAGACGACTCGACCGCATCTTGCGGAGATCCGCCGCGACGAGCTGCGCGCAGCGTGCGCGATCCTCGGCGTCGACGAGGTGCACTTCCTCGACTACGGCGATTCGGGGATGTGGGGAGCTGACACCAACCAGCTGCCCGACGCGTTCTGGAAGGCCGACATCGACGAGGCCGTGGGCCGTGTGGTGGCCCTCATCCGTCGCTTCCGCCCCCACGTCGTGGTCACGTACGACGGTATCGGTGGCTACGGCCACCCCGATCACATCCAGACCCATCGGGTCACGCTGCTCGCTGTCGAGGCGTCACACATGAGGACCCTGTATCCGGAGGCGGGCGAGCCCTGGCGTGTGCAGAAGCTCTACTACACCTCGATCCCGCTGTCCTTCCTGCGCAGGGCGGCCGACGTGGCCAAGGCGGCGGGCATGCCCCCGCCGTTCGGTGTCGAGAACCCCGAGGACCTGCCCTTCGTCACCCCGGATGAGTGGATCACAACCACCGTCGACATCCGTGCTGCGGTGCATCGCAAGCGCCAGGCGCTGGTGGCGCACCACAGCCAGATCGCTCCGGACTGGCCGATGCTCGCCATCTCTGAGGAGGTCACGATCGAACACTTCGCCACCGAGGCGTACCAGCTGGTAATCTCGCGCGTGCCCATCTCGCTACCGGAGACCGACCTCTTCGCGGGGATCGCCGGCGAGGAGGCCGTTCCCGTCTGACCTCAGACGCGCTCCACCACCATGGCGATGCCCTGGCCGCCGCCGATGCCCATCAGCACCTCGTCGACGGCCTCGAGGCCGGCACGGCGCATCGCCTCCTGAGCCGCCACCGCCCCGAGCGTGGCAGCCGGGACGTCGACGAATGCACCGCCCATGGTGCCGACGGGCGTGCGCGCTGCGCTGACGATGACCGCATTCTCCATGCCAGAACTCTACGACGGCGGTGCCGCACCAGTGGCCGGCGATCCTCCCGCCGTCAGTCCAGGGTGTCGCCGAACTCGGCGGCGTAGCGCTCCGCAAACTCGGCGCGCGTGAAGTGGTGGGTCTGGGGGCCGGGTTGCTCCACGACGTAGGTGGCCGCCAGAGCGCCCATCCGTCCCGCCACCTCGGGACCGCGGCCTGCGCGCAACCCGCCGAGCAGCCCGGCCAGATAGGCGTCGCCGGCGCCCGTCGGGTCGACCAGCCTCTGCGCTGCCGCGACGGGGATGGCGTGCACCGCCCCTCTGAAACGCAGCTCGCTGCCCTGGCCTCCGCGAGTGCGCGCCACCATCGCGCTGGCGGCGAGTGATTCGATATCCCGCCCGCTGCGCCTGTGGATGACCTCGAGCTCGTAATCGTTGCCGACCACCAACCAGGCGGCGTTCAGCCCCGCGATCAAGGTGTCGTCGCTCAGCGAGCTGAGCTGCTGGGCCGGGGCGAAGACCAGCCGAGCACCGAGCTCGGACGCCTGCTCGATGTGCAGGTCCATGCCGTCGGGAGCATCGGGCGCGACCACCACGTGCTCGACATCCGACAGCGACCTCAGGTCAACGCCCGCCGACCGTGCCATTGCGCCGGGGAAGAAGGCGGTGATCTGGTTGTCGTCGACGTCGGTGGTGATGAAGGCGGTGGCGGTCCCGACGTCGTCGCAGAGAAGCGCACTCGAGGTGTCGACCCCGATGGCGTGCAGCGCTGCTCCGTACTCCGCGAAATCGTTGCCGACGGCGGCGCACAGCAGCGGCCGTTCCCCGAGCAGGGCGAGGTTGTAGGCGATGTTGGCTGCCGTGCCGCCGCGACGCTTCTCCAAGCGATCCACCAGGAAGGAGACGTTGAGGATGTGCGCCTGGTCGGGGAGGATGTGGTCGGCAAAGCGACCGCCGAACACCATGATGGTGTCGTAGGCGACCGAGCCGGTGACGGCGATCCTACCCATGAGCCGGGCAAGCATAGGGGGACGCGGTCGCCGACCCGGGCCACGTCGTTGACGCCCCGGGTCGCGGGAGAATGGCGGCATGGCACTTCCCGGCGCCCGACCCACCCCTGGCCCCACTCCCCACCTCGTCGCCGGGGCAGCCGACGTCCCCGACAGGGCCGCGCTGGCCGAGGCGGTCGAGGTGTACCGACGCACCTACACCACCGTGCTGCGTAGCAGCGGAGAGACGCGGCTGCGTGTCCTCGAGGCCTCGCACAGGGCGATGCACAGCAGCCTCCACCCTCTCGCCGACTCTCCCGTCCCCGACCTGGGGGCATTCCTGTACGCCGTGCGCCGGCTGCCCGAGGCCGTGTTCCGCGCCGAGCGGGTGGTGATGGGACAGTCCGCGGAGATATTCGAACGCCGAGGTTTCGGCAGCTTCGAGTCCCAGACCGAGATCGGCGCGCCGGGACGGCGCCGGCGCTGGTACGACGACGGCCAGGGCACGCTCGCGGTGCTCGTCGCCTCGCCATCGGACGTCGATGACCTGGTGCCCACGCTCGTGGCATTCCAGATCGAATGGAACAAGCTGCGGGCGGTCCTCCGCGCGAACAGTGACCGTCAGGGCGGTCCTGCCGAGTTCGCGGCTCGCTGCGGCGGTGCCGAGGACGACTGGGCGCAGCTCCAGGAGCTGTGGGGATCGTCGTTCGCCACCCGTCTCGATGAGGTTCGCGGCCGTCACCTCTCCCTGCGCCTGCGCATGCTCGGCGGCACCCAGGTGGGCTACGCCCGGGTGACGCGGCGCTGGTGGCAGCAGGTCACGGGGATGATGCGGTCGGAGGGCCTGCTGTCCCGGCCGGTGTACTTCGTCAGCAGCAATTCACACAGCCTGGGCAACCTCGTCACCGGTCTGGCCCGCCGCCACCAGGAGGAGCTGGTGGCCTCGGTGCAGCGGAGTGGGCCGGACGAGCTGCGCGACGAGTTGCGCGCCTTCCGCGAGGGCCGCGCCGAGGGCAACTGGGACAACTTTCTCTACTTTGCGGCGCGGCTGTGGCAGCGCGGCGTGCTCAGCGACGCGGAGCGCACCGCGGTGCGCCGCGAGGAACGCGAGACCGGCGTGATCGCCGTCAGCAGCCGTACCGCGCTCGACGTGGCGGCGCAGGTGATCGCCCTCGACCGCCTCGACCCGTCAGCCCTCGACGAGCGCCTCGGTCCGGTCGACAGCAACGCGCTGCGCGCCAGCCGAGCGGTGATCGTCAACGTCGACTACCCCCTCGGGCTGGCCGCCTACAACATCCTGCGCGAGGTTGCCGAGACCGCCGCTGAGCTGCGTGGCGTCTACGTGCTCGGCAAAGCGGCGACCCTCAACGCCGACGTCGGCGACGTGATGATCAGCGGGGTTATCCACGACGAGCATTCCGGCAGCACCTTCTGGCTCGACAACGCCTTCCGCGTCTCCGATATCGCCCCCTACCTGCGCTTCGGCAGCGGTCTCGACAACCAGCGCGCGGTCACCGTCAAGGGCACATTCCTGCAGAACCGCGGCTACCTCGACTTCTATCACCGCGAGGCGTTCTCGGTGGTCGAGATGGAGGCGGGACCGTACTGCTGTGCCATCTTCGAGACCAGCGAAGCGGCCCGCTACCCGATGGGGGAGCCGGTGAACTTCTCCCGGCTGCCGCTCGATTTCGGTGTCATCCACTACGCGTCGGACACGCCGTTCACGCAGGCGCGAACGCTAGGGGCGCGGGGGCTCTCCTACTTCGGCATGGATTCGACGTACGCGTCATCGGTCGCCATCCTGCGTCGCATCCTTCGCCTCGAGGGTGCGCTTACCGATGACACCCGGCCGCTCGATGCGCCGGTGGTCGAGGACGGGGACGAGCTGCCTGCTGAGGTGCCGGTGTGATCCGCGCCGTGCTGCTCCTGGCCGCCGCGCTGGCGGCGTTTCCGCTCGCCGGATGCGGCCAGGTGGCGTGCGCAGCAAACGGTGGGAGCTGTGCGCCCGCTGCGGAGAGCCTCAACGTGCAACCTCAGAACAGCACCCTGCTCGTCGGTGTCAACCGTGTCTCCATCGCGCTCCTCGACACCAAGAACAACCCGGTCGCGGCGCACGGGGTGTCGATGGACATCGTCAACCCCAGCGGGCAGTCGATCGGCCGCCGCCCGCTGGAGAACATCGCCGCGGTCTACGGAGGTATCCCCGTCTACGTGGGGATCGCGCAATTCCCCGTGGCGGGCCAGTACGAGTTCGTGGTGAGCGCGACCGGTGCGGGCGGGGCGGTCAACGGCCACGCCTTCGTGAGCGTGGCCACATCCGGACCCGAGCTGGCCGTGGGCGCGCATGTTCCAGCGCTCAGCCAGGCGGTCGTCACCGACTCCGGCGTCACCATATCCATGGTCGACAGCGGCGTGCCGCCGGACACCTGGCACGATCAGACGATCGCGGCGGCCCTCGCCGCGCACCGGCCGATGGTGCTGTTCTTCGGTCAGCCGGGCTACTGCCCGAGCAAGACATGCGGCCCGACCGTCGCCATCCTCAAGCAGCTCTGCACGCAGTACTGCTCGCAGCTCTCGTTCCAGCACATCGAGACCGACTTCCCGGCGTCCGCCGCGCAGACCTTCAACAACCCGGCGTTTCGCGCGTTTGGATTGCAGACCGATCCCTGGGTGTACTTCGTCAACAGTGGCGGAGTGGTCACCGATCGCTTCGAAGGCCCGATCACACTCGATGAGCTGCAGAGCGCCGCAGAGGGCACGCTGGCCGGGCATGTCCCGGCCGTCTCGCTCGCTCCCTGATGACGTGAGCGTCGCCTAGTGGTCTGTCGGCTAAATAACATGGTAGACTGTGACGGTGCCAGTCAT
>DAIUFS010000060.1:0-9561 GCA_036844485.1 Candidatus Dormiibacterota bacterium
CGGGCACGGTCTGCCCCGCCACCCAGCGCAGGAGCTCCTCGCCGTTGCCGAGCGCCTCGCGCACGGTGACCGGCAGCTCGCCGGAGACGCTGCGCAGCTGTCCCGCGGCATCGTGCCAGGCAACCACCCGGCCGGTCACCTCGCCGAGGCGGGCGACGATCGCGTCGGTTCCGGCTCCGCCGAGGGCGAGCTGCATCAACTCCATCTGCAGAAGCTGTGCCCGGTCGTGAAGAACCGTGCGCTGCTCGACGATGTAGCGCACCACCGCCTGCTGCATCTCCGTGACATGGGAGCCGTCGGGGAGGCGCAGCAGAGGCATGAGACGGCGTTCCGCGACGCCGAGGCTTCCCGGCGACGCGTCGCCGACGACGGCGACGGCAACCCCACCTTTCTCCGCCAGCGTGTTCATCACGTCAGCAAGGTCGAGGCGTTCGTCGAGGAGCTTGATCGACGTCACCGGCACCAGGGCCAACTCTCCGCCCTTGATGGCCTCGAAGGCCGGAGGGCGGGTGCGCAGGGTGGTCGCCCATTCCACACGTCGGTCCAATCCCGCGCCGCCGCCGAGGAGCTCGGTCCCTTCGGGTAGGACACCACGCCAGACGTCGCGCACCGTGATGACCGCGTTCTCCATCACATGTGACCCGCGCGGGGCACGGCCCGTCGCACGGTCAGGCCCGCTCCAGGTAGCGCTCCAGCTCCCAGCCGGTGACCTGGCCGCGGTACTCGCGCCACTCCGCCCGCTTGGCGTCGAGGAAGCGATCGGCGAGGTTGTCGCCGAGCGCATCGCGAACCACCTCGTCGGCGGCGCACGCATCCACCGCGTCCTTGAGGTTGTCGGGCAGGACACCGACGTTGCGCCGTTCCAGCTCGACCTCGTCGAAACCGTAGAGCGCCTCCTCGACGGGCGGAGGCAGGGGAAGGCGTCGCTCGACCCCGTCGAGCCCGCACCTGAGCATGACCGCGAATGCGAGATATGGATTGCAGGACGGATCAGGGCTGCGCAGCTCGACGCGAGCCGCCTCGGCGCGCGACACATGCGGAACGCGAATCAGCGCCCCCCGGTTGGTGCGCGCCCACGAGAGGAAGATCGGCGCCTCCAGGCCACGCACCAGACGCTTATAGGAGTTCACCAGCGGCGCCAGCACCAAGCACATCCCGGCAGCGTGATGCAGCTGTCCGGCGATGAAGTGCTTGGCAACATCGCTGAGCCCGTAGTCGTCGGCGCCGGCGAAGGCATTGCCGGCGCCGATGCGGCCCAGGCTCTGGTGCACGTGCATGCCGCTGCCCGGCTGGTCGTTGAACGGCTTGGGCATGAAGCTGGCGATGACGCCGGCACCCTGGGCCACGGCCTGGAGCGCGAGCCGGAAGGTGACGATGGCGTCCGCGGCGGCAAGCACCTCCGCGACACCGAGGTCAACCTCGTGCTGCCCGGGAGCAACCTCATGGTGGGCGCTGTTGATCTCCACACCGACCGCGCTCGCCGCCGCGAGCATGGCCTGGCGCAGGTCCGTCGCGCCACTTCCGGTGACGTCGAAGTAGCCGGCGCTGTCGTCAGTGCGTGCCCGGGGTGTGCCGTCGGCGTCGCGCTGGAGCAGGAAGAACTCGATCTCCGGCCCGACGCGGTACGCGTACCCCAGAGAGCCGGCGTGGTCGACAGCGCGCTGCAGGGCTCCACGAGGGTCGCCGGAATAGGGCTCGCCGTCCGGCGTCCTGGCCCAGCAGATCAACCGCGCGGTGGGCTCCGCGGTCCAGGGCAGCAGCTGCAGGGTGGCAGGGTCTGGCACCAGGTACATGTCGCTCTCGGCCGTCCGGGTGAATCCCTCGACCGAGCTGCCGTCGAACCAGACCCCACGAGCCAGCGCGGCGTCGAGTCCGCTGGCGGGGATGGTCACCGTCTTGACGGCTCCCAGCACATCGCTGAACTGGAGGTGGACCTGCCGAACCCCGGCCTCGGCGACGCGGGCGAGGAGGTCGCGATCTCCGGTTGCGTCGGGGGCGGTTGTTCGAGCCGTCATGGTTCGCAACTCCTAGGCATGGCGCACAAGATCCAGCACCACATCGGCAATCGTATCAGACTCATGCGCACGGTTTGTTCCGATGGGCGGCGATGCCTTGTGCGGCACGTCCTAGCCACGCCGGTGGGAAGGGCGGTCCAGAGCAGCCCGGCGTCGGCCGGATCGCGGGGTCAAAAGTGGGACGGGGCCGCCCGGCTGGAGCGCGTCAGCCGGTCACGGCGGTGCGGCCCGCAGCCCCGCCTCCGGGCCGCACCCTGTTTCCCGTCGATTCAGGTCAGATGGCCTCGCCAGCGCCGGCAGGCACCAGGGGCCGGCCGCTCCCATGGCCGTTGCCGTCGACGGGAATCGGCTCATGCGGCTGCATGTCGATCGCCACCTCGCCGTGCACAACCCGATCCCCGGTTTCCAACTGCTCCTCCGTCATGCGCAGAGGCACCACGAACGAGACCAGCTTGATCACGATGAATGTCGCCACCACGTCGTAGCCGATGATGAACGCCAGCGCCAGGGCTTGAACGAACAGCTGGTGCGCGTTCCCGTAGACCAGTCCCGTCACCGACACCGATGCCGTGCTGCCGGTGCCGATGTAGACGATCATGTTCGGTGAGGCGAGAACACCGGTCAGCAGGCCGCCGCTGGCACCTGCTACGCCGTGCGTGTGGAAGACGCCGAGGGTGTCGTCGACCCTGGTGAACAGGCGAGTCTTGCCGAGCTTGTTCATGCTCAACCAGGGCAGCACACCGGCGACGATGCCGATGATGAAGGCCGAATACCCGTTGACGTAACCGGCTGCGGGTGTGATCGCCACCAGACCGGCGATCATCCCGTTGATCATGCCGATGATGCTCGCCCGCTTGGCGAAGAACACATCCATGAGCATCCAGACCAGCAGGGCTGTGGCGGTGCAGAGATGGGTGTTGAGGACCGCGGCGGACGCGTCGGCGTTGGCGAAGTACGGGTCACCTCCGTTGAAGCCGCTCCAGCCGAGCCACAGCAATCCGCCGCCCGCGACCGCCAGCATGATGTTGCTTGGTGAGGCGTTGCGGTCCTTGAGCAGACGCGGTCCAACCACCATGGCCGCCACGAAGCCCGATGCCGCCGCCGCGACGTGGATCACATACCCACCGCTGTAGTCGACCGCGCCCATCGCGCTGAGCCAACCGCCGCCCCAGAGGCTGAACGCCCCCACCGAGTACACCAGCGTGATCCAGAGCGGCACGAAGAGCGCCCAGGCGCGGAAGCTGATGCGTCCGAGCAGCGCTCCGCCGAGGATGATCACGGTGATCGCCGCGAAGACGAATTGGAAGTACACCAGCGACGACATCGGGAACCGCAGGTCGGGGATGAGACCCGACAGCAGCGGGATGCTGGCCTGCTGGGTGAGGTCGGTCGCTCCGGCGACCATGTGCGGGACGCCCACCATGGTCGACAGCGCTCCCGGCCCCAGGTTGGCGGGATGGCCGAAGCTCATGTCGTAGGCGAAGAACATCCAGACCACCAGCGTCATGGCGAACGCGTAGACGACCATCAGCGCGGAGTTGACCGCCCACTTGCGCTTCATCAGGCCCGCGTACAGGATCGCGAGGCCAGGGATGCTCATGATCCCGACCAACGTGGCCGACGTCAGCTGCCACGCAGTGTCCCCAGGATTCAACCAGCTGGGATCTGGTGTCAACGCACCCAACATCAGGTCACCCCCGTGTTTCAAGCCATCTCGACAAGGGTCGGCACACCGCGTTGCCGCCCGGTGCAGCGAGTTTTGGCCATCGCGGGCTTAGTTTCTACAGGCGTCGATCACAAGTCGGCGCGCCATGTCTTGTTCATCGCGCACGATGCCAAGTCGCGTCAGGCTAGGCGGGGACCTCTCGCGTCCGGCAGATCTCGCCGAACAGCGCCGCACTGGGTTTGGGGGTTCGCTCCAAGGTGGCGCGATCGACTCTCAGCAGCCCGAAGCGCTTGGAGTACCCCTCCGCCCATTCAAAGTTGTCCATGGCTGTCCAGTGCAGGTACCCGCGCACATCCACCCCGGAGGCGATGGCGTCGCAGACGGCGCCGAGGTGATCGACGAGGAATCGCGGGCGGAGCTCGTCGTCCTCGTCGGCGACGCCGTTCTCGGTGATGAGCATGGGAAGGTGAAAGTCATCCCAGAGCCTCTCCAGGGCGCGTCGCAGTGAGTCCGCCTCGATGGGCCACCCCAAGGTCGAGGTCGGAAGTCCTTCCGGCACCACGCTCTGCGCGAAGAGCTGAAGCGGCTGCCGAGGGTTGAAGCGCACCCACTCGTCGCAGTAGTAGTTGACTCCCAGGTAATCGAGGGAGCGGCGCAGCCCCGGGACCAACTGCCCGTGGCCCACGGGGGGCAGCAACCGTCCGCCGACGCAGGCCCGCAGAAACCAGCGGTTGAAGATGGCGTTGGGCAGGATCGCGACCGCACGGTGGATCGGAGAGCGCGGGTCGAGCGCCCGCATCGGGCGCTCATGGTGGGCCACCGATACGCGCGCGCTCCAGCCGTGATCGCGGGCCACGCTATGGAGCGCGCCGTAGGCGGCGGCGTGCATGCGGGCCAGCCCCTCGAGCGCAGCGAGGAAGCCGCGCATCGAGGGCTGGAGTGGAGGCCATTCGGCGTAGCGGTACCCGAAGACCGCAAGGACCGCGGGCTCATTGATGGTGATCCACCAGCGGACGTCGGCACCGACCGCCTCCGCGCAGGCCGCGGCGAAGCGCGCGAACAGGCGGGGAGCATCAGAGCTCAGAACGCCTCCGCGATCCGCCAGCCAGAGGGGCAGCGTGAAGTGCTGGAGGGTGACCACCGGCTCGAGGTGGAGGGCTCGGCAGGTGCGCACCACGTCGCAGTAGTGGAGAAGTGCGTCGTCGTCGAACACGCCATCGCGCGGTTCGACGCGCGACCACTCGATCGAGAAGCGGTGCGCGGAGTTGTGCATCTCGGCGAGCTGGCGAAGGTCCTCGGGGTAGCGCGAATAGTGGTCACAGGCGATGCCCGACACGCTGCCGTCCTTGATGCGCTCCGGGTGCTCGCGCTCCATCCGCGTCCAGTCGTTGTCGAGTCCGCCCTCAACCTGGTGCGCGGAGGAGGCGCAGCCGATGAGGAAGTCGTCAGGCAGCCGGCGGCTCACCGGGGCAGTATGCCGCCGGTCACCGTGGACGCCGCACTCCGCAGATCCGCCACCGCGGCGGTGATAATGCGGCGGCGATCGGATCGGAGGTGGTTGCCGTGGGCGATGGCATGGACGCGGGCGCGGGCGACCTGCGCGGTGAGCCTGTTCCCGGGACGGTGCGGCTGATGACGTCGGAGCCTGTGGAGATGCCCCTCTCCGCAGCGGGCGGCCAGAGCTCCCTCGCCGAGCAGCTCGAGGAGCGCCCCTGGCTGGTGGCGGTGGCGATCCTCGCCGTCCTCGGTGTCCTCCTCCTGGTGCTGCGCCGGCGCGACCAGGCCTGATCGCGAGCACGCGCTCGCTCAGCGGCGCCGAGCCGGCCGGCGCGGTCCCGCCCTCTCGGGTTTGACAGCGCCGGACGTTGCCGCGGGGGCCTCGGCGACAGCGGCGGGCACGGCGGGGACGTCCACGGGTGGAGGCGGCTGCGGACCCACGAAGATGTCGAGGAAGAGCGTCTCGAAGGTGAGCCGCGGCTGGGCGTACTGGGCGATCTCCCCGCGCGCCCGAAGCAGCGACCCCAGGATGTCGGTGAGCCGCACCGCGCCGAGGGACTCCGCCCACCGTTGCAGCGGCTCCGCGTAGTCGGTCCAGAGGCGGAACTCCGTGACCCCCGACGCCTCGAGGGCGGCGTCACGAACGAACGACGACCACACCGCCAGGAGCATCATGGCGCGCTCGCGGCCCTCGGCCCCGGCCCCCGGGGTGAGCTCTGCGGCGGCGCGCAAGGCCCCCTCCATGCCGCTTCCGGCAATGGCCAGGAACGCGTGCAGGGCCTCGACCTCTCCGGCCAGGGTCCCAGGTTCCGAGACCAGGCGCAGGGCGCGGCCGGGGCGGCCCCCCGCAAGCGCGGCCGCCAGCTTCGCCAGGCGCGGTTCCGTGCCCCCCTCCTCGAGCCACGCCACGATTCGAGGCACCGCCACCGTGGCCATCGAGACCTGCTGCGCGCGCGACAGGATGGTGGCCGGCAGCGCTTCGGGGTTGGCGGCACAGAGAATGATGAGCGTGCCCGGCGGCGGCTCCTCGAGCGTCTTGAGGAGCGCGTCCGCCGCCTGCTCGGTCAGCCGCTCGGCACGGGCCAGCAGTGCCACCCGCATTCCCCCTGCGTACGTTCGCAGGCTCATGACGTCCTGCAGGCTCGGTCCCGTCTCCGCCCGCGACCCGGCGCGAATGCGATCGATCCCGATGCGCTCGGCATCGGAGTCCTCGAGCCAGAGATCCGGATGGGCGGTGAGCCCACCCGGCCAGGTGCCGGCGTCGAGCACGCTCGTGGCCAGCCGCAATGCCAGCGTCGTCTTGCCGACCCCGGCGGGCCCGCTGAGCAGCAGAGCGTGGGCCAGCGCGCCCTCGCGCCGGGCATCCTCGAGGCGCTCGAGCACCGCCTCGTGCCCGATCAGGGATGGGGGGGCTGGCATTCGACGATTGTGCAGAATGGGCCGCCCGTGTCCCTGCCGACAGCCCCCGTGGGCACCTCCGCCGCGATCCTCCCGCCGCGCGCGAACCTGGCCCGGTACTGCCTCTACGGAGGGGCCCCGCTCGCGTTCGTGACCTTCCTGGCGGCCAGCCAGACGGCGTCGTCAACCGCGGCGAGGGCGATACTGCTCGCCGCCGCCTTTCTCTCCCCGGTGGTGCTGATCCTGGTCGGTCTGCGGGTCGCCGCCGACCACCAGCCGGCGGCGGTGCCCCGACCGGCCGCTGTCCCCGGCCGAGCGGGGCGGTGGGACTGGTCGGACGTGGCGGCGTTCATCCCTACGGCCGCCGCCGCGGTGCTGCTCACTGGCAGTGTCCTGGTGGGCATCACCCAGGCCATCGACAGTGGGCTCCAGCCTGCGGCTCGCACCGCGGTGGAATCCTTCGCGGGCCAGGCGGCCTCGTATGCCGCCGCTCTGGCCGCGCTTGCCGTGCTGGTCATCTTGCGGCGCGGCCTGCGCCTGCGCGACCTGGGCTGGCGGATGCCACGGTCGCTGGGGCGGCTGGGCTGGCTCCCCTGGCTGGCGATCGGCGTGGTCGGAGCGGTGGTGGCCCTGCTGGTGGCGGAATGGCTGGCCTCCCTGGCCACCCAGATCCTCCCCAACTCACCGAACACGCAGTGCACGGCGGTACGAGACGAGTACGGCGGCTACGTCGGAGTCGCCATCCCGCTGGTCTGCCTGATCGCGCCTCTCGCGGAGGAGACGATCTTCCGCGGGTTCATCTATGGCTGGTTGCGGCGTCGCGTCCCGGTTCTGCCGGCTGTGGTGATCAGTGCGGCAGTGTTCTCCGCCGCCCACGTGGTGCTGGTGCTGGCCCTGCCGCTGTTCGGTGTCGGCGTCATCCTGGCGCTCCTCTACGAGTACTCGGACTCTCTGCTCCCTGGCGCGATCGTCCACGGGCTCTTCAACCTGGTGGGCATCATCGCCATCCTCGGCACCACCAGCAACTGTTAACCGCGACCTACATGGACGCCTCGATCACGCCCCCATCCACCGGCAGCGCCACTCCGGTGATGTAGCTCGCGGCCGGTGAGCTGAGGAACACCGCCACACGAGCGAGCTCCTCGACCGTTCCGAAGCGCTGCAGCGGGATCGCCGTCGCCTCCTCCGCGAGAATCGCATCGAGGTCGGCGTCGGGGTGGCTCCGGCCGGCCAGGGCAACGGTCCGCTCGGTGCGGATGCGACCGGTCAGGATGGAGTTGACGCGGATCCGCGGCGCCAGCTCCCTCGACAGGGTCTTGGCCAGGCCGTTCACAGCTCCGCGCACGGCGTTGCTGAGCAGGAGGCCGTCGATGGGCTGCTTCACCGACCACGAGGCCAAGAAAAGGATGCTGGCGGCGTCGGAGCGGCTCACAGCGGGGAGCGCCTCGCGCACCAGGTGCACCGCGCTCATCAGCGTGAGCTGGTACGCCTCCATCCAGTGCTCGTCGCCGATCTCCTCGAAGTGGCCTGGCGGAGGGCCGCCAGCGTTGACAACCAGCGCGTCGAGCCGGCCGGTGGTCGCGACAGTGGCCTGCAGCGCAGCCCGCACCGCCTTCTCGTCGGTGACGTCGGCGACGCTGGTGACCGCTCGCACACCCCCCTCACGTATGTGCACAGCGACGGTTTCGAGCGCACCGCCATCGCGGGCACACAGCCCGACGTCACATCCCTCCGCAGCCAATCCCAGTGCGACCCCGCGCCCCAGTCCCCTGCTGGCAGCGGCGACGAACGCTGTCCGTCCCCTCAACCCCAGATCCATGTCGGTCCCTCGTGTGGACGGCGCACCGCCGCGGTGCTCAGGTCTGCATCATGCCCACTGCAGCGAGCCCGGCGCCGGGTGCCGCGCCAGAGCGACCGGGGCTCATGCTGCCGCGGGGCTGCTCCTGTCCCGGGCCAGGAACAGCTGCTTGCGCCAGATCAGATACACCGCGATGGCGATGTTGATGAGCAGCGCAAGTGCCTTGAGCGCTGACGGGCTGCGGAGCAGCTCATCGATCTCGAGCGGCAGGAACGCGACGGTTGCCAACAGCACGAGGTATTCGGCCCAGCGCCGCCGAAGGGCCAGCCCCGCCGCCTCGACCGTCTCGAGAAGACCGTATGCGATGGCGCCCACGGCGATCGGGTCGGCGTGGGCGCCGAAGCGGGCCAGCACCTGGTCGAAGAGGCGGCGCCAGAGGGACTGCCCAGCGCTCAGCTCGAGCTGGTCCTGGGCCTGCTCGGCGAGGTTGCGCAGGTCTGTGTGCGATGCCACCACCAGCAGGACGATGCCACCGCCGACCAGGACCACCGCCTTCACCAGGCGCTCGCAGATGAGATAGACGATGACGCCGTTGATCTCGATGCGTCGACCGAACTCCCAGCGCAGCCAGCGCGCCAGCGCGGTCACGTGTCGGCGGGGGCGGTCTTCAGCGACTGCCGCCACACGAACCAGATGCGCTGGACGGCGGTGACATTGGTGAGCACCGCCAGCACCACCAGACAGCCGAACAGCAGAGGCGGAACCAGCAGTCCGATCACTGTCACAACCACACGCTCGGGACGCGCGAACACGCCGCCGTCACACACGAACCCCAGTGACTGGGCGCGGGCCCGCACATAGGACACCAGCAGAGAGCCGGTGAGCGCGAAGATGACCAGCATGGGCTCGATGACGTGGTGCCCCGGCTGCTGAACGGTGAAGTACCAGAGCAGCGCGATGTAGGTGAAGGACTCGGCGTACCGGTCGGTGGTCGAATCGAGGAACGCGCCGTAGCGGTACACCTTTCCGGTCACCCTGGCGACGGCGCCGTCGAGGATGTCGAATGCGCTGGCGAGCAGCAGAATGATGCCGCCGGGGATGAGGAACCCGGTCGCGACCAGGACCGCTGAGGCGGCGCAGATCGCCAGCCCGACGAGGGTGAGGGTGTTGGGTGTGAGGCCGAGGAG
>DAIUFS010000061.1:0-9497 GCA_036844485.1 Candidatus Dormiibacterota bacterium
TGGATCCAAAGTCGCACGCCATCGTGTTCGACTTGATTCGCGACATGAACAAGGCTGGCCGAACCATCCTGCTGGTCGAGCAGAACGCGCGCTCTGGTCTTGGCCTCGCGAGCCACGGAGTGGTCCTCGAGAGCGGGCGCGTGCGGCTCGAAGGAACCGGCTCCGACGTGCTCAGCAATGCTGAGATCGGCCGTCTCTTCCTCGGAGCGCCAGTGTGATGGGTGCGCCAGGCCGGTGGACGTCGGTGTCGGATACGGGGGAAACGCCAGTGCAACCGATGCGATGAATCGTGTGCAGATCGCGGCGCACCACTGGCAGCCGCGTTTCGTTGCCAACGGCATCGACGTCAACGACTTCGAGGCAGTCCTGACCAAGTCGGCCGAGTGGGCCGACTGGGCCCCCAACTGGCACGCCGCCGGCGCCGTGCACGAGGAACTCGGCCGCGATGCTGAGCAGCGGGGACGAATGGTGTCGGCGACCGCGGCGTATCAACGCGCAGCCTGGTGTTACCACCTCGGCAAGTTCCTGTGGTTCGAGGACCTCCAGCTGCACGCACAGCTCCGTGACCGCTCAGTCGCGGTATACGGGCGAACCCTGGCGCACCTCGAACCACCGGCAGAACGTCTCGAGATCCCATTCGAGGGCCACGTCATCCCGGGACATCTGCGCCGTCCGCGGACTGAGAGGACGCCACCGCTTGTCCTGATCGTGCCCGGTCTCGATTCCTCGAAGGAGGAGATGTTCACCATTGAAGACGAGTTCCTGCGCCGCGGCATGGCGACGCTCAGCATCGATGGCCCGGGCCAGTCGGAGAACTCGGTCCATTTCGCCATTCGTCCGAACTGGGAGACCGTGATCACACCCCTGCTCGACCACCTCGAGGCGGTGGGACTTGAAAGTGAGTTCGGCCGCGTCGGACTGATGGGGATCAGCATGGGCGCGATCTACGGGCCGCGCGCGGCAGCCCATGAGCCACGCCTTGCGGCCGTGATAGGGCTGGCGGGGCCGTACAATTTGGGCGATTGCTGGGATGCTCTGAACCCGCTCACCCGCGGCGGCTACGTCTTCTATACGAAGTCCGCGAATGAGGCAGAAGCGAAGGAGAAGGCCTACTCCCTCAACCTCGAGGGTGTCTTGGACAAGGTCACTCAACCCTTGTTGGTCATCCACGGTGCACGCGACCGGCTCTTCCCGCCGAAGCAGGCGGAGCGCATTGCGCGGGAAGCGCCGAACTCCGCGCTGGTCATGTATCCGGATGGCAATCACGTTTGCAACAACATTGCGTACAAGTACAGGCCTCTGATGGCGGACTGGATGAGCGAGCAGCTGGGATAGCGAACAATCGCGCCGGCCATTGAGGGGGGCTGCACGCTCACCAGCTCCAGCCGCGAGCCGGCACACACAGGAGATCCGTCATGAGCCTCAACTCCCCCACCCTCGGCTGGATCGGCACCGGTTGCAGGGCCCACGGCGACGGGCTCAGCTCGCCGCCCGGCGGACCGTCGACGATGCGCCTCTCCGACAACACCGCGTCGCCGGAAGGTGGGCAGCGATGAGCCCGCTTGTCGGCGGGGTCCCGCCCAGCCCCGGCCGCATGAACGTCGACTTCGAGGAGCGCGTCGACTTCGCCCGGCTGCGCGCCTACCGGCTGTCCCGGGCCCGCGCGGCGCTCGACGCGTCCGACCTCGGCGCGCTGCTGCTCTTCGACGTCAACAATGTCCGCTACGTCTCGGCGACGATGATTGGTGAGTGGGCTCGCGACAAGGTAGCGCGCTACGTGCTGCTGACCCGCGGAGGCGAGCCGATCGTCTGGGACTTCGGGTCGGCGGCGCGGCACCATCAGCTGTACGCGCCGTGGATCAGGAAGGAGAACAGCCGCGCCGGCATGCTCGGCCTCCGGGGCGCGGTGGCGCCGGACGCCGGCCTGATCATCCGCGCCGTGGCGGAGATCCAGTCCGAGCTGGCCGCGGCCGGCGTCGCCGCGATGCCGGTCGGGGTGGACATCGCGGAAACACCGATGCTGCTCGAGCTACTCCGGGTGGGCATCGATGTTCGCGATGCGCAGCAGGTGATGCTCGACGCTCGGCTGATCAAGTCGGCGGACGAGATCGCGCTGCTGTCCACCGCCGCGGCGATGGTCGATGGTGTCTACCAGGACATCGCCGAGGCACTCAAGCCAGGTGTGCGCGAGAACGAAATCGTGGCGCTGGCCAACAAGCGCCTCTACGAGATGGGATCTGACGATGTCGAAGCGATCAACGCGGTCTCCGGCGAGCGCTGCAATCCCCATCCCCACAACTTCTCGGACCGGCTGATACGCCCCGGAGACCAAGCGTACTTCGACATCATCCAGTCGTTCAATGGCTATCGCACCTGCTACTACCGCACCTTCGCGGTGGGCCGATCGAGTCAGGCCCAGCGCGACGCATACGTGCGCGCTCGAGAATGGATCGACGCTGCCATTGAGCTGGTCAAGCCGGGAACAACCACCGACCAGATCGCCGTGCTTTGGCCCAGGGCTACGGACTTCGGTTTCGGCAGCGAGATGGAGGCGTTCGGGCTGCAGTTCGGCCACGGGCTGGGGATGGGACTGCACGAGCGGCCGATCATCTCCCGCCTCACCTCGCTCGAGAATCCCATCGAGCTGCACGAGGGAATGGTCTTCGCGCTTGAGACGTACTGCCCCGCCAGCGACGGACAGTCCGCGGCACGCATCGAGGAGGAGGTCGTGGTCACAGCCGACGGCTGCGCCCTGCTGACACTCTTCCCCGCCGAAGAGCTGTTCGTCACCAACAGGTATTAGCCGGCAGCCAATCGCCACAGAGGAAGGAATGCAGATGTCCGCATCCACTGACGACATCACCGGGGCGGCGGGACCGCCGGGGATCGACCCGGCCACGCTGTACCGTCCCGGTGGCAGCGTCGAATCCACCAGGCAGCTGGCGCTGTACCGGCAAATGGTCCGCATGCGCAAGTTCGAGAAGCGCGCCTACGACCTGTTCCTGCAGAACCTGGTGAAGGGCACCAGTCATCTGTCCCTGGGACAGGAGGCGATCGCCGCCGGATTCGGCGAGGCGATGGACGAGAAGGACTACACGTTCGCCACCTACCGCGGTCACGCGCACACCCTGGCGCGGGGTACCTCGATGACGGGGGTCATGGGCGAGCTGCTCGGGCGCACCTGCGGCGTGCTGTCAGGCAAGGGCGGATCGATGCATCTCACCGATGTCCAGCGCGGCGTGATGGGCTCCTACGCGATCGTCGGCGCTCACCTGACCATCGCTCTCGGCGCCGCCTGGTCGGCGCAGTACCGCGGGGAGCCGCGAGTGGCGGTGGCGTTCTTCGGTGACGGCACCACTAACATCGGCGCTTTCCACGAGTCGCTCAACCTGGCAGCGGTATGGAAGTTGCCCGTGGTGTTCGTGTGTGAGAACAACCTCTACATGGAATACACGCCCATCGGTGCGGTCACCGCCGTGGCCAACCCGGCGGCGGATCGCGCCTCCGCGTACGGGCTCGACAGCATCCTCGTCGACGGCAACGACGCCGACGCGATGTACCTCACCGCCCGCGAGTGCCTCGAGCGCGCCCGCAGCGGTGGAGGCCCATCGCTCATCGAGGCGCGCACCTACCGTTCCACCGGCCATTCACGTGCCGACCCCGGCAAGTACCGGCCCGATGAGGAGGTCGCGGCCTGGGCCGCTTACGACCCGATCGTCCTGTATCGCGCGCGGCTGGTGGCACGCGGCGCGAGCGAGGCGGAGTTGGACGCCGTCGAGGAGACCGCGGACGGTGACGTCGAGACCGCCACCGTCGAGGCCAAGGCGTCCCCACCACCGGGGCCGGAGATGCTGATGAACAACGTGTGGTCCGATGGAGGCTGGTCATGGCGGAACTGACCTATCGCGATGCCGTCGCCAGGGCGATCACCCAGGAGATGGAGCGCGACCCCCGCGTCGTGTTCCTCGGCGAGGACGTCGCCGGCGCCGGCGGCGTGTTCAAGGCCACGGTAGGACTGCTCGAGCGCTTCGGCCCCGACCGGGTGCGCGACACTCCGATCTCGGAGCAGGCGATCCTCGGCGCCGCCATGGGCGCGGCGATGACCGGGCTGCGACCGATCGCGGAGATCATGTTCGCCGACTTCTTCGCCGTGTGCTGGGACCTGGTCGCCAACCAGATCGCCAAGAGCTCCTACATGACCGGCGGCCAGGTGAGCTTTCCGCTGGTCATCAGGTCGGGCAACGGCGGAGGGCTGCGCTTCGGTGCGCAGCACTCGCAATCCGTCGAGAACTGGGCGATGGCGGTCCCCGGGCTCAAGGTGGTGGCCCCGTCGAATCCCGCCGACGTCGTCGGCCTCTTCGCCGCCGCGGTGCGCGACCCTGACCCGGTGATGTTCTTCGAGCACAAGGGTCTGTATTCGACCAAGGGCGAAGTGCCCGACGGCGAACTGGTCGACACACTGGGATCCGCGCGGGTGCTGCGGTCGGGTGGGGACGCCACCATCGTCGCCCTGGCCGCGATGGTACCCCGCGCCATGGCCGCTGCCGAGGCGCTGGCCGAGCGGGGCATCGACGCCACGGTCGTCGACGTGCGCAGCCTGGTGCCGCTCGACACGCAGACCATCCTGCGTGAGGTGTCGGCGACGGGACGGATGTTCACCGTCGAGGAGAACCCCCGGCTCTGCGGATGGGGAGCGGAGCTGGTGTCGATCGTCGCCGAGGAGTGCTTCAACGACCTCGACGGACCGCCGCTGCGCATCACCACGCCACACATCCCGCTTCCGTCCGCGGATGCGCTCGAGGACATGGCGATCCCCTCGGTCGAGCGCGTCGTCAGCACCATCGAGAGGGCAATGCAGTCATGAGCACCATTACACCGAGCTCCGAGGCCGTCGTGCCCTCGCAACTGCTTGTCGGCGGTCGCTGGATGGACGCGTCCGACGGACGGACCTTTCCTGTGGACGACCCCGCCACCGGCGCGGTGATTGCCGTGGTCGCCGACGGCTCGGTTGAGGACGGGCTGGCTGCGGTGAGCGCCGCGCACGATGCGCTGCCCGGCTGGGCGGCGACACCACCGCGGCAGCGAGCCGAGGTTCTCCGTCGCACCTTCGAGCTGATGACCCAGCAGACCGAGGAGCTGGCGCGGCTGATCGTCAGGGAGAACGGCAAGGCGCTCCCCGACGCGCGCGGCGAGGTCACGTACGCGGCGGAATTCTTCCGCTGGTTCGCCGAGGAGGCGGTCCGCGCCGGTGGCGACCTGCGCGCCGCGCCGGCGGGAACCAACCGCATCCTTGTGCTGCGGCAGCCGATCGGCGTGAGCATCCTGGTCACGCCGTGGAACTTCCCCGCGGCCATGGCGACACGCAAGATCGGGCCGGCGCTGGCGGCGGGGTGCACGGTCGTGCTCAAGCCCGCCTCGGACACGCCGCTGACGGCGCTGGCGCTGGGAGCGCTGCTCAGCGACGCCGGCGTGCCCGCGGGCGTCGTCAACGTGCTGCCCTCGCGGCGCTCCGGGGCGGTGGTGGCGGCGATGCTGCATGACCCGCGCGTGCGCAAGCTATCGTTCACCGGCTCGACGGCGGTGGGGCGCAGCCTGCTCCATCAGGCCGCCGACTGCGTGGTGAGCTGCTCGATGGAGCTCGGCGGCAACGCTCCGTTCATCGTGTTCGACGACGCCGACCTCGAGAGCGCGGTGGCGGGCGCGATGGTGGCCAAGATGCGCAACGGCGGCGAAGCCTGCACCGCTGCCAACCGTTTTCTCGTGCAGCGTGGCATCGCCGCGGAGTTCGGGCGCCGCCTCGCCGAGAGCATGGGAGCCCTGCGCATGGGGCCGGGTCTCGAGGACGGCGTCCAGCTGGGGCCACTGGTCAACGCCACCATCCGCGACAAGGTCGCCGAGCTCGTCGGCGGCGCGGTCGGCGACGGCGCACGCATCGCCGTCGGGGGCGACATTCCCGACGGCCCCGGCTTCTTCTACCCGGCCACCGTGCTCGTCGATGTGCCCGCCGGCGCGGCAATCCTTCGTGAGGAGATTTTCGGACCCGTCGCTCCTCTGGTTGTCTTCGACACCGAGCAGGAGGCTGTCGCGCTGGCCAACGACACCGAATACGGCCTGGTGGCGTACGTGTACACCAGCAACCTCCAGCGTGGGCTGCGTTTCAGCGAGGCGCTCGAGTCCGGCATGGTCGGGCTCAACCGGCCGATGGTCTCGGACCCGGCCGCGCCGTTCGGTGGTGTCAAGCAGAGCGGTCTCGGCCGCGAGGGCGGCCACGACGGCCTCCTCGAGTTCCTGGAGAGCAAGTACGTCGCGGTGACGTGGTGAGAGTCCAGGTCACCATGCCCCAGCTCGGCGAAACGGTCAGCGAGGGCACGGTGACGCGCTGGCTGCGCAGCCAGGGCGACTCGGTGGCGGCCGACGAGCCGCTGCTCGAGATCGCCACCGACAAGGTGTCGATGGAGGTGCCGTGCCTGCAGCGCGGCGTGCTGCTCGAGATCCTGGTGCGCGAGGGGGAGACGGTGCGTGTCGGTGCTGCGCTGGCGTGGCTGGAGGTGGAGGGCGAGGACATCGGGGAGGCGCCGGCGGCGGGCGTCGTGGCCCGGGTGCCCGTGAGCGATCCGCCACGCGCGGTCGAACCCTCCGCGGCTCGGGATGAGGGGCGATCGGCCGACGAGGCGACACCCCGGGCGCCCACCGGGGTCGACGAACGGCGCCCGTCTCCACTGATCAGGCGGCTGCTCCAGGAGGCAGGGCTGACGGCTGCGGAGGTCACCGGTTCCGGCCCCGGCGGCCGCATTCTGCGCGAGGACGTAGCGGCTGCCGCAGCCGCGCGCGCGACCGCCGCCGCGGCGCCACCCGACGGGCCCGCGCTGCCGGTACCGCCGCGGCCTACCGCACTGGATATCCGCACTGAGCCGCTCAGCCGGCTGCGCGCAGTGATCGCCGACCGCATGGTCACGTCATTGCAGACCTCCGCCCAACTCACCAGCGTCGTCGAGGTCGACGTGACCCGGGTCGCCCAGTTGTGCGCACGCGCCCGCTCAGCCGGCGCCGGACGCGGCGTCAAGCTCTCCTTCCTGCCGTTCTTCGCCAGAGCCGCGGTGGAGGCGCTCGAATCACATGCGACCGTCAACGCGTCCATAGACACCACGGCGGGCACGGTCACCTATCACGACGCCATCCACCTCGCCGTCGCAGTCGACACCGAGCGCGGCCTGCTCGCGCCGGTCATCTGCGAAGCGGGCCGGCTCTCCCTGCTCGAACTGTCCCGCGCCATCACGGATATCGCGGAACGCACGCGCACCAGCAGCATCAGCGCAGACGAACTGTCGGGGGGCACCTTCACGCTAACCAACACCGGCAGTCGCGGTGCGCTCTTTGACACGCCGATAATCAACCAGCCGCAGGTGGCCATCCTGGCGACGGGTGCGGTGACGAGGCGGCCGGTCGTCGTCAGCGATCCCGCGAGCGGGGCCGAGGGGATCGCTATCCGCTCGATGGTGTACCTGGCGTTGACCTACGACCATCGCCTCATCGACGGCGCGATTGCGGCGCACTTCCTGGTCACTGTCAAACAGCGCCTCGAAGGCGGCAGGTTCGAGGCCGACCTGGGGCTGCCCTCAGCTTGAGACGGCGGCATACTGGCGCGCCGTGGCCCGCAGCCGGCTACGTTGCCGCCAATGGTTCCAACTCGCACGCCGAGTTCTCCCGCGGAGTCGCTCTCCCGGGCCTCGAGCTGGTCCGGTATGAGCCCTCTAGGGGCTCGAAGACGCCACACGACCGGCGGCCGGGGTCAGCTGCCCGAACAGGCCTCGAGGCACTTTCATTCGTTCCCCACTCGATCCACCCCGGGGGCATTCCCTACGGAAACCCCGGCGGGATCACCAACATCCTCAACGCGCATCTCGACGTCCTGTATGAGAAGGGGGAGGAGCGTCCGCGCGTCTTCCAGTACTGCCTGCACCCCAAGCTCACCGGTCGCCCCTTCAGGCCGCTGAGCCTTACAGCTTCCTCGAGCACGCGACCGCGCTCCCCGGAGTTCGGTTCATGACCATGTTGGAACTCGCCCAGCTGTGCCGCGACTCGCCTCAATGACAGCGGGCGTAGCGACCGACGGCGGCGCGGGCGATCGCGCCCTCGTGGTCAACGTCCGTCCATTGCTGCTGGCCACTTTCGTGAGCGCGCTGGATCGCTTCTCGGTGGCGCCGATGCTGGTGGTTATCTCCCACGACCTGCGTGTGTCGCTCGGAAGCGCGAGTGCCGCTGCGAGCGTGTATTTCCTCTGCTATGGGCTTAGCCAGGTTGGTTGGGGAGCGGTGAGCGATCGATTCGGCCGGGTGCGCACCATGAGATTCACTCTGGTGCTTGGTGTGCTGGCGGGGCTAGCGTCGGCGGCGGCACCCAACCTGCTCCTGCTGACGCTGGCGCGCGCACTCGCCGGCATAGCCTTCGGTGCGATCACTCCGGGGAGCCTTGTATATATCGGCGACAGCATGCCCTTCCATCGCCGTCATGGCCCACTGAACCAGTTGGTGGCAGCGAATGCGGTGGGGACGGCCGTGGCGATCGTTGGCGGAGGCTTTGCGGCGTCGTTCGCGTCTTGGCGGATTGCGTTCGCGGTGCCGGCCGTCCTGGCTATCTGGCTGGCCGTTGTGCTCGGCCGGCTCCCAGAGCCTCCGCGGCAGGGACTCCACCGGGGACCGGTGCGGCAGATCCTGATGGTGGTACAGCGTCCGTGGGCGATCCTGGTGATCGGGTTGGGGTTCGGCGAGGGCGCTGTGGTGCTTGGGATTCTCACCTACCTCGCTGCTGCGCTGGAAACAGCGGGCGTTGGCGCCGCGCTGGCGGGCACCGTCGTGGCGGTGTTCGGGTTGGCGGTGCTGGCCATGTCGCGGGTGCCGCTACTCGTGGGACGAATGCGGATGTCGACGGTGATGGGCTTTGGTGGGACGGGCTACGCGGCGGCGTACTTTGCCATCGCCTTTGGTCAGCCGCTGCTTGCAGTCTTGGCGTGTGCGTTCATTCTTGGCGTTGGCTGGGCGCTGATGCATCCCCTCGTGCAGTCGTGGGCAACCGAGGTGGTGCCGGAGGCGCGAGCGTCGGCGGTGTCGCTGTTTGCGATGGCTCTGTTCGTGGGCAGCGCCGTGTCTGCTGCCCTCGCCGGACCGCTGGCCGAAATGCATCGCTTTGGCACGATTTTTCTTGGCGCTGCGCTCGTTGGAGTAGTTTTGACGGTGGTCACCGTGATCGGTCGCCGTCGGTACGCTGGCGACTAGCGCGAGAACTCTTTGGCAGGAAGGAGGCAGAAGCCTTTGTCCACCCGTGGTGGCCGGGATTTTCGGGGCGGCATGAGATGACCCGGTTCCCTCTCGCCACGTGGGAGTGCCTGTTATGCAAAGGGGAATCCCTGACAACTGGGCCTTCCAAGCTGGATGTCGGGAGGGCCGCGAGAGCGGGAGACGAGGCTCGAACTCGCGACCCTTACCTTGGCAAGGTACCGC
>DAIUFS010000062.1:0-9318 GCA_036844485.1 Candidatus Dormiibacterota bacterium
GGTGGCCGAGGATAACACATGGCCGCGGCGCGGCTTATGGGATGCGAACGTGACGAGCAAGGTCAAGGCCCCCCATGCCCTCACCCGCACCGAGAGCCTCGGCCGGATCGAGGTGTCGCCGCGCGTCGTCGCGTCCATCGTCGGCCACGCCGCCAATGAGTGCTACGGCGTTGTCGGCATGGCGGCCCGCGGACTGCGCGATGGCATTGCCGAGCGTCTCAATCGCGAGAATGTCCACCGCGGCGTCGAGATCGAGGTGCGCGAGGGTGGCATCCAGATCGAGCTCTACATCATCGCCCAGTACGGCACACGCATCAGCGAGGTGGCTCACAACCTGATGAGCGCGGTGCGCTACGCAGTGGAGAGATCGCTGGGACTGCCCGTGCTCGCTGTCAACGTCAATGTCCAGGGCATCCATCTCGAGGACCTCAGTGTCCGCTGAGGCAGGTTCGAAGCTGACGCTGCTCCGCGAGCCGGTGCTCACCGTCGGTGGGGAGGAGCTCCTGGCCGCGCTGCGCAGCGCTCTGGCGTGGCTGCAAGCCAACCAGGAAGAGATCAACGACCTCAACGTCTTTCCCGTGCCCGATGGCGACACCGGCTCGAACATGTACCTCACGCTCCGCTCCGCTGTGGAGGAGGCGCAGGGTGCTGCCGATCCGTCGTCCGCCGCATCCGTGCTCGCCGCGGCTGCACACGGCTCGCTGATGGGTGCACGCGGCAACAGCGGTGTCATCCTGTCGCAGGTTCTCCGCGGGCTGGCGCAGGGGGTCGGCAGCGGTCCCCGCATCGATGCAACGGCCTGGGCGAGCGGGCTCGGCGAAGCGCGGACGGTGGCGTACAAGGCGGTGATGAAGCCCACAGAGGGCACCATCCTGACCGTGGTGCGGGAGGCGGCCGAGGCGGCCACGCGAGCTGCGCAGGAGAGCGACGACATCGTCACCGTCCTCGACCTGGCGGTCCGCGCCAGCCACGCCGCCGTGGAGCGCACCACTGACCAACTGCAGGTGCTCAGCGACGCCGGAGTCGTCGACGCCGGGGGCTTCGGATTCGCTGTGATCCTCGAAGGGCTGAGCCGGGCGATCGCGGACCCCGCCGGCGCCCAGTCCTCGCCGACCGGCCCGAGACGCCGTTCCGGCGAGGATCGTGTCCAGCTTCCGTTCGACACCCCGGACACCGCCCGGCGTACCTCGGCGCGGCGCGGCGCGGCGGCAGTGGAGATGAAGGAGGAGGGATGGGGATACTGCACCGAGTTCCTCATCCACGGTCCCGGCCTCAACCCCGAGTCGCTGCGCGATGAGCTCGGCCGCCTCGGCGAGTCGGCATTGGTCGTCGGGGATCCCGAGCTTGTCCGCGTCCACATCCACACCGGTGAGCCCGCCCCCCTGATCGCGCTGGCCTCCTCGAGAGGACGTCTCAGCAAGCTCAAGGTGGAGGACATGTCGGCGCAGCACCACGATGTTCTCGACCGCGCGGACGCCGCCGAGACGGCCGGCCAGCTGGAGGAGGCAGAGCCGCCCCCCCAGCCGCACGCGGCACCGCCAGATGCGCGCAAGGCAATCGGAGTTGTGTCCGTTGCCCCTGGCCTGGGGTTTCGCGACATCCTGGCGAGCCTCGGTGCCGACGCCGTGGTCGAGGGCGGACAGACGATGAACCCCTCCATCGAAGATCTCCTCAACGCGGTGCGCGCCGCGCCCTCCGACAAGGTGATCCTGCTGCCCAACAACGGCAACGTCATCCTCACCGCCGAGCAGGTCGACGGCCTCATCGATGACTGCGAGGTCCGCGTCGTTCCCACGCGCAATCTCCCCCAGGGGATCAGCGCCCTGCTCGCCCTCGAGCCGGATTCTTCGCTCGACGCCAACTGCGCGCGCATGACCGCTGCCATCGAGCACGTGCACGCTCTCGAGGTCACCCGGGCGATCCGCGACAGCACCGCCAACGGACACGAGATCAAGGCCGGCGATGTGCTGGGGATTCTCGACGATGAGATCCGCGAGGTCGGAGGTGACGAGTCCAGCGTCATCGAGGCAGTGCTCGGCTCCGCCGAGCAGGCACAGGAGCTGGTCACCGTGTACCGCGGCGGCGATGCCACCGCCGCGGACGCCGACACGCTGGTGGCAGCGCTGCGGGCGAGATTCCCGCAGACGGAGTTCGAAGTCCACGACGGCGGCCAGGAGCACTATTCGTACGTCCTCTCACTGGAGTGAGGGCGTGATCAGAGTGGTCACCGATTCCACCTCGGACATCCTTCCCGACGAGGCAGAGCGACTGGGCATCGACGTGGTACCGCTGACTGTCCGCTTCGGCGATGAGCAGTTTCGTGACGGCGTGGATCTGGGGCCCGACGCCTTCTACCGCAAGCTCGCCACCACATCGGTGCAGCCGAGCACGTCACAACCGACCCCGGAGCAGTTCGCCGAGGTGTACCGCCGCCACGTGATGGCCGGAGATTCAGTCGTCTCCGTGCACATCTCGGCGAAGCTGAGCGGCACGCTCCAGTCGGCGAGCCTGGCTGCCCAGGAGTTTCCCGCTGGAGCGGTGCGCGTGGTCGACTCGATGACTGTGAGCGCCGGACTGCAGATCCTGGTGCGCGGCGCGCTCGGCGACATCGCCTCGGGCTGCGCCATCGACGAGGTGGAGGAGAGGGTGATGAGCCGGCGGGACCGCGTCGGTGTCTATGTTCTGCTCGACACCCTCACCTACCTGCAACGCGGCGGGCGCATCGGCCGCGCCCAGGGTCTGGTCGGCGGCATCCTCAACGTCAAGCCGCTTCTCTCTGTCACCGACGGTGAGGTGCACCCACAGGCCCGGGTGCGCAGCCGCCAGCAGGGCATTGCCAAGATCGTCGAGCTGGCCGCCGCTCAGAGACCCCTCGACGGGTTGGCGGTGTTCCACTGCGGCGCCCCCGAGCTCATCGACCTGATCGCCCCGCGCCTGCGCGCGGATCATCCCGGTATCGAGCTCATGGTCGGTCAGCTGGGCGCGGTGGTGGGCACATACAGCGGGCCCGGCGGCGTGGGTATCGCGCTGCTCCGTGCGGGCTGAGACTCGCTCGTCACCTCGGCCACCGCCGTTCGTGGGTTTGCGAGGGCGCGGGTATAGTCGAAACCCGATGCCCCCAACGAGCACGTCGGCGCCGCGGTCGAGGATCACGCCGGCCACGCCGGTGGTTGAGCTGGCCACGGTCGGCGCGGGCAAGGCTCAACTCCTCGAGCGCCTTGGCATCATCACCGTGCGCGACCTTCTCTTTCACCTGCCACGGCGGTACGAGGACAGCCGAGTGGTGACTCCCGTGGCGGCGCTGCGCGCCGGCGAGGTGCAGACGTCGCGAGTGACCGTCCGCAGCGTCACCTCGCGGCGCGTGACCATGCGGCGTCCGCCGTACAAAAGCATGGTGCTCGTGGAGGCGTCCCTGGTCGACGACGGGCAGGTGGCGGAGGCGGTGTGGTTCAACCAACCGTTCCTGAGGGGTCAGCTGCGCAGCGGACAGGAGCTGCTCGTCAACGGCTTGGTGCAGACAGCGCGCAGGGTCCCCAGGTTCCGCAACCCCGCGTTCGAGCGTGTCGGCGGCGAGCAGCGTCATGTGGGCCGGCTGGTGCCCGTGTATCCGGAGACCGGCAAGCTCACCTCGAAATTTCTGCGCGGCATCATCGAGCCCGTCCTCGACCTCGCCGGCTCCCTCCCGGATCAGCTGCCTCCCGCGATCCGCCAGGCGCAGAACCTGATGCCCCTCGGGCAGGCGCTGCACCAGGTCCACTTCCCAGACGATGAGACAAGCGGGGCGCGAGCCCGCGAGCGCATCGCCTTCGAGGAGTTGTTCCTTCTCCAGCTCGGAGCCCTGCGGGCCCGGCGCCGGCGGATGAGCGCCGCCGGCGTGGTCGTCCCCTACGACGTCGAGGTGGCGCGTTCCTTCGCGCAATCGCTGCCCTTCCGCCTCACCGACGGACAGCGCGCCGCCGCGCACCAGATCCTCACCGACATGGCCGACAGCGGTCCGATGAACCGCCTCCTGCAGGGCGACGTGGGCAGCGGCAAGACCGCTGTGGCGGCCATGGCCGTCCTGCTCAGCCGTTCCGCAGGGTTCCAGGCGGTGGTGATGGCGCCGACGGAGATCCTGGCGCGCCAGCACCACGCCACCCTCACGGAGCTGCTCGCGCCCCACGACCTCGCTCCGCGACTGCTGGTGGGCAGCACTCCGGCGCGCGCGCGTCGCGAGATCCTGGAGGCGATGGCCAACGGCCGTGAGCCTCTGCTGGTCGGGACCCACGCTCTCCTCGAGGACGACGTCGTCTTCAGCGACCTCGGCCTGGTCGTGGTCGACGAGCAGCATCGCTTCGGGGTCGCGCAGCGGCAGAGGCTGCGGCGCAAGAGCGAGCTGATGGTCAACTTTCTGGCGATGTCAGCGACCCCGATCCCGCGATCGCTCTCGCTCACCGTCTACGGTGACGTCGACGTCAGCGAGCTGCGCGAGATGCCGCCGGGACGGCAGACGGTGGCGACCCGCGTGGTGCCGCCGTACCAGCGCGAGGATGCGTATGTGTTCATCCGCGAGCAGGTCGCCACCGGCCGCCAGGCGTTCGTCATCTGCCCACTCATCGAGGAGAACGACAAGCTCGGGGTGCGCAGCGCCACCGCCGAGTACCAGCGCCTCCACGACGAGGTCTTCCCGGACCTGCGGGTCGAGCTGCTGCACGGACGGCTGGCGGCCCGCGACAAGGAGGAGCGCATGGCCCGGTTCGCCAGCGGTGAGACAGATATCCTCGTGGCCACCAGCGTCATCGAGGTGGGCGTCGACGTGCCCAACGCCACCATCATGGTGATCGAGGGTGCGGAGCGCTTCGGCCTCGCCCAGCTGCACCAGTTCCGTGGGCGCGTCGGTCGTGGTGAGCACCGTTCGTTCTGTCTGCTCTTCCAGGGCAGTGTCGACGACGAGGGATCACAACGGCTCGAGGCGGTGGCGGCGACGCACAGCGGGTTCGATCTCGCCGAGACCGACCTCCGCCTGCGCGGCGCCGGCGACGTCGCCGGCCTCCGCCAGCACGGCCTTCCCGAGATGCTCGCCGCCGACCTGCTCGACCTGGCCATGCTGCAGCGGGCTCGCAGCGCCGCGCAGTCATGGCTCGACCACGATCCCGACCTGACCGCGCATCCGCCCCTGCATGAGGCGATGAGCGGATACCGTGCCGTCTTCGACCTCGACTGAACGCCGGTTCATGCCCAACACGGCACAAACGCGGATCACCGGAGGCGAGTGGCGAGGCCGCCTGCTCAGCACACCTCGCGATCAGCTCCTCCGTCCAACCCGCGCGATGGTGCGCGAGGCGCTCTTCAACATCCTCGGTGACGAGGTGGCCGGCGCTGATCTCGTCGACCTCTTCGCCGGGGCGGGAACGGTGGGGTTCGAGGCCCTCTCGCGCGGGGCGCGCAGCGTGACCTTCGTCGATCGCGACCCGCGGGCCCTGGCTCACGTCCGGGCAACCGCGGAGCGGCTGCGCTGCGGCGAGCGCTGCCGCCCCATAAGCTCGGAGGCGCTGCGCTGGGTTCGCTCCCGGCCCGCCGCGTTGCGCGAGGCCGCCATCGTGTTCCTCGATGCGCCCTACCAGGATGACACCGTGCTGGATGTTCTCGAGGCTCTCGGCGAGGCTCCGCCGCCGGTGGTGGTGTGCGAACATCACCGCGCCCGGCTGCTGCCGGAGCGCATCGGGGGTCTCGCACTGGTCCGTCGCGGCCGCTACGGCATCACCGATCTGAGCTTTCTGCGGCCGGCCGAGCTGGAGGTGGGCACCGGTGAGTGACAGGATCGCGCTCTACCCGGGCAGCTTTGACCCGGTGACACGCGGTCATCTGGACATCCTCGAGCGCGCCAGCCTGATCTTCGACCGAGTCGTCATCGGGGTCCTGCAGAATCCCTCCAAGACGCCGCTGTTCACCACCGAGGAGCGCGTCGACCTCCTCCGCCGATCCATCGATGGCAATGCCCACGTCGAGGTCGGCACCTTCGACGGTCTCACCGTGGACTACGCCCAGAGCGTCGGCGCCATCGCCATCGTCCGCGGCCTCCGTGTCACCAGCGACTTCGAGAACGAGTTCCAGATGACTCTGATGAATCGCCGGCTCAACCCCGACGTCCACACCGTCTTCCTGATGACCTCCTTCAGCAACGTCTTCATCTCCTCCTCCATCATCAAGGAGGTGTTCCGCCTCGGTGGCACAATCGACGACGCCGTGCCCCCGGCCTGTGCCGAGGCGCTGCGGCGCAAGTTCGGCAGGGACCGATGACATGACCCAGACGCAGCCCCCTCTCGGCGATGACCTGACCGCGGTCCTGGACATCGTGGACACGCTCGAGGAGCTCGTCGGCGGTGCACGCCGGCTACCGTTCACCCCGAGCGTGGTCGTCAACGAGGAGGAGATCCTCGAGCTCGTCGACCGGATCAGGGTGGCGCTCCCCGATGATCTGATCAGCGCGCGGCACATCGTCGACGAGCGCGACCAGATCCTGGAGCGGGCCGAGCGTGAGATCGCCGACATCTCCGCGCGGACCGAGGAGGCGGCGGCGCGGCAGTTGCGCGAGGCCCAGGCCCAGGCTGCCTCCTTGGTCGAGGAGCACGTCATCGTCAGCACCGCCACTGAGCGAGCACGCGTCCTCCTGGCGGACGCCGAACAGTCGGCGGCGGCCGAGCGCGCCGCCGCCGATGACTATGCCCGCGAGGTCGTGCAGCGTCTCGAGGAGCAGTTGGAGCGCTGGCTTGGCACCGTACGCGAGGGACTGCAGTCGCTGCCGCAGCCGCCGCGAGCGCGGGGACGGCGGCGCAAGAGCTGACGCAGACCGGCCCCCGGGTGACGACGGCCGCGGTCATGCGCCTATACTCCGCCGTGGCGCTTCGCGACCTTTGGCGCGCCCACACGTCCCGGAGACATCATGCCAGTCCCCAAGCAGCGAACCTCAAAGCGCCGGCGCGACATGCGCCGTTCCCATCACAGGCTCGAGATCCCTGCGCTGAATCCGTGCCCGCAGTGCCGTCAGCCCCGCCTGTCGCACCGGGTCTGCCCCAACTGCGGCCAGTACGGCGGGCGCGAGGTCATCGTCACCGAGTGAGCCGCGCGGCGCTGCACGAGCGCCTGCGATCGTCGGTCCCATGACCCGCGCTGCCCTCTGTTTCCCCGGCCAGGGAAGTCAGGCCGCGGCCATGGCGAACGGGCTGTTCGAGCAACCGCTGGCGATCTCCCTGCTCGAAGTGGCAAGCGCCGAGGGCCTCGACCTGGCGACCGCGCTGCGCGGCTCGGACGACCAGCTTCGTCCCACCGAGGTCGCCCAACCGGCGCTGCTGTTCGTGGAGCTGGTGCTGGCCGCAGCCCTTTCCGCCGACCTCGACATCGTCGGCGTCGCCGGGCACTCGGTGGGGGAGTACGCCGCGGTCAGCGTGGCCGGCGCCTACACCCCGGAGGACGCGATGCGCATGGTCATCCGCCGGGGACGTGAGATGGCGGCCATGACCGAGGGAACCATGGCCGCCGTCATCGGTCTCGACGCCGGCGCCGTCGAGACAGCGTGTGCGGAAGCGCGCGCCGGCGGTGAGGTGGCGGTGATCGCCAACCTCAACGCGCCCGGACAGGTGGTGATCAGTGGCTCCGTCGAGGGTGTCGAGCGCGCCGGGGCGGCGGCGCGAGCGCAAGGGGCGCGGCGCGTCATTCCCCTGAATGTCAGCGGCGCCTTCCACTCCCCGCTGATGGCGCCTGCGGCAGAGCGTTTCGCCGCGGTCATCCGCGCCACGCCGCGGTCCACTCTGCACATCGCGGTGGCATGCAATGTGGACGGCGTGGCGGTCGATGACAGCGCGGAGCTGCCGCCACGCCTGGCACGGCAGCTGGAAACGCCGGTGCGCTGGGTCGACTGCGTCACCTCGCTCATCGGCCTCGGCGCCGAGGTGCTGGTGGAGGTCGGTCCCGGCTCCATTCTCAGCGGCCTGGCCCGGCGCATCGACCCGACAGTGCGCACGGCCGCGGTCAACCACCTCGACGACGCGGGCTCGCTGGCCGCGTTGTGGACGGCATCGGCGTGAACTCTCAGCCCCTGGCGGACAGAGTGGCACTGGTCACCGGCGCCTCGTCGGGCATCGGCCGCGCCTGCGCACTGGCACTCGCCGATGCCGGCGCGGCTGTGGCGCTGGGCTTCAGCGCCAACCCGGCCGGAGCCGACGAGGTCGCCGCGCTGATTCGCGAGAGAGGAGGCACAGCGACCACGCTGGGCGCCGACCTCGCCGAGCCGTCCGCCGCAGCTGCCCTTGTGGATGGCACCCTGAGGGAGTTGGGCGCGATCGACATCGTGGTCAACAATGCCGGGATCACCCGCGACAATCTCGCGGTGAGGATCACCGACGCCGATTGGGACGCCGTCCTGGCCATCGACCTGAGCGCGGCCTTCCGGGTCTGCCGGGCGGCGCTGAAGCCGATGCTGCGGCGCCGAGAGGGGAGGATCGTCAACATCTCCAGCGTCGCCGGCGTGATGGGCAATCCCGGGCAGGCGAACTACTCGGCAGCCAAGGCAGGTTTGATCGGCCTCACCAAGGCCCTGTGCCGCGAGGTGGGATCACGGGGGATCACCGTCAACGCCGTCGCCCCCGGCTTCATCGCCACCGACATGACAGCGGCGTTGGGAGCGGACGCGCTGGCCGCCGCGGCAGCCGCCGTCCCTCTGCGCCGCCTCGGCACGGCCGAGGAGGTGGCCGCGGCGGTGCGCTTCCTCGCTCTTCCTGAAGCGGCCTACATCACCGGCCACGTTCTCCACGTGGACGGCGGCCTGGCCGCCTGAGACCAGCTGTGGAGACACCCGTGTCCGCAACGCCTCCCGAGCACGGACCTCCGCCCGCGGAGCCGGCTCCGCCGGCGACACCGCGACGGCCGCGGCGGCGGCGACAAGGACCCCGGACGGGCGGCGCCGGCGGCGAGTCGGCGGCCCCCGACGCAGGCACCTTGCCGGGTCCGTCGCCACCCATCGTCGTCGACGGTGCCTCGGGTCGCTTTGCCTTTACGCCCCCCACATCGGGCTCCGACGCTATCGTTGCAGCACATCAGGAGGCGGACCCGCCCGCCCCGCCCACAGAAGGAACCATTGATGGCAGATCTCAGCTTCGATCGCTTCAAGACGATCGTCGTCAGCCAGCTCGGCGTCGAGCCGGATCAGGTGACCCCGGAGGCGTCGTTCGTGGAGGACCTCAACGCGGACTCACTGGACCTCGTCGAGCTGATCATGGCGTTCGAGGAGGAGTACAAGATGCAGATCTCCGACGAGGACGCCGAGAAGATCGGGACGGTGGG
>DAIUFS010000063.1:0-8968 GCA_036844485.1 Candidatus Dormiibacterota bacterium
CTTCGTCCTCGAGGAGCTGCAGCGGGTGGCGGACTCCGGCGACCCCATGCGCCGCGCCCGGGGCCGCCGCGGGCTGACCGTGCTCGAGGAGCTGCAGCGCCGCGAGGACGTGGTCTGCGAGGTCGTCGACCTCGACTTTCCCGACACCAACGAGGTGGACGCGCGCCTCATCAAGCTGGCGGTGGCCAAGTCGGGGGTGCTGCTCACCACCGACCACAACCTCAACCGCATCGCCCAGATCGCCGGGGTGCGGGTGCTCAACCTCAACGATCTCGCCAACGCGCTGAAGCCGATCCTCAGCGCCGGTGAGGAGATCGCCATCGCGGTGGTGCGCGAGGGCCGGGAGCTGCATCAGGGCGTCGGCTACCTCGACGACGGCACCATGGTGGTCGTCGAGAACGCGCGAGCCCGGCTCGGCGACACCGTGCGGGCCACCGTCACCTCGGTGCTGCAGACCTCGGCGGGACGGATGATCTTCGCCACCACGGACTCCGCCGACACCACGCCGCGGCCCAGCCGCGCGGCGCGCTCGCGGGCGGCGCACAACTGACCGCGGCCCTCATCATCCCCGCTTCGGGGCGGGGGCGGCGGATGGGGGAGGACAAGCTCTTCGTCGACGTCGCCGGGCGGCCGCTGATCGCCTACGCGCTCGAGGCCGCCGCCCGCTCGATGGCCTTCACCCGGCTGGTCGTCGCCGCCCGGGAGCCGCGCCATGCGCTGATCGCCGAGCTGGCGGCACGCGCCGGCTTCACCGACGTGGCCGTCTGTCTCGGCGGCCCCCGGCGCCAGGACAGCGTGCGCGTCGCCCTCGAGGAGGTGGGCCTGGTCGACGTGGTGGCGGTGCACGATGCCGCCCGCCCACTCTGCCCCCATCAGCTCTTCGTCGACTGCGTCGAGGCGGCGCTCCGCCATGGGGCCGCCACCGCCGCCATCCCGGTCGTCGACAGCATCAAGCGCGGAGCCGGCGGGGTCATCGTCCAGTCCCTGGAGCGCCATGACCTCTACGCCATCCAGACCCCGCAGGCGTTCCGGCGCGAGCTGCTCGTGGAAGGCCACCGCCACGCCAGCGCCAATGCGCTCATCGTCGACGACGACGCCGCCCTGGTGGAGGCGCTGGGCACCTCCGTCCACATAGTTCCCGGCAGCCCTGACAATTTCAAGGTGACCCACCCCCGCGACCTGCTCCTGCTGCGCGCGCTGCTGGCGGAGCAGCCGTGAGCCTCCGCATCGGCCACGGCCTGGATGCGCACCGGCTCGTCGAGGGGCGCCCCCTGATGCTGGGGTGCATCCACATCGCCCACGATCGCGGGCTCGCCGGCCACTCCGACGGCGATGCCCTCGCCCACGCCCTCGGCGACGCCGTGCTCGGGGCCGCCGGCCTCGGCGACATGGGCCGCCACTTCCCCTCGGCGGACGAGCGCTGGCGCGACGCGGCAGGGGTGGACCTGCTCGAGGCCGTGGCTGGGATGACCCGCGAGCGGGGGCTGCGCATCATCTCCGCCCAGGCGGTGGTGGTGGCCGAGGAGCCCCGCCTGGCCGGGTACGTCGAGGCCATGGCGGTGGCGTGCGCCGCCGGGCTCGGCATCGACCGGGCGGTGCTGCAGGTCACCGCCACCAGCAGCGACGGCCTGGGCTTCACCGGCCGCGGGGAGGGGATCGCTGTGTCGGCGGTGGCGCTGCTCGACAACGTTCACTGAGCGGCGCGTCGATAGACTGTCGCGCCATGACGCTGCGCCTCCACGACACCATGACGCGCACTCGCCGTGAGGTGGTGCCCCTCGAGGAGGGACATGTCCGCGTCTACACCTGCGGACCAACCGTGTACGCCCGCTCGCACATCGGCAACTTCCGCACCTTTCTCTTCGAGGACGTGCTGCGACGCTGGCTGGAGCGCAGCTTCCAGCGGGTCACCCACGTGATGAACCTCACCGATGTTGAGGACAAGATCATCCGCAACGCCGCAGCGGCCGGGCACGACCTCGACACCGAGACGGCGCCGTGGATCGCCGCCTTCTTCGACGACCTCCACACCCTCAACATCCGTCCCGCCCATCACTACCCGCGCGCCACCGAGTACGTCGACGCCATGGTCGGGCTCATCGAGCGGCTCGAGGCCGCCCAGGTCACCTACCGCGGCGAGGGCAGCATCTACTACCGCATCGCCGCCTTCCCGCGGTACGGGCGGCTCTCGGGCATGCGCGCCACCGGGCTGGTCGCCGGCGCCGGCGGACGCGTCGACGCCGACGAGTACGACAAGGAGGACGCGCGCGACTTCGCTCTCTGGAAGGCGGTGGGCGCCGACGGCATCGGCTGGGACACCCGGCTGGGGCGCGGGCGCCCCGGCTGGCACATCGAATGCTCGGCGATGAGCATGTCGCTGCTCGGCGAGTCCTTCGACCTGCACTGCGGCGGCGTGGACAACATCTTCCCCCACCACGAGAACGAGATCGCCCAGAGCGAGGCGGCCACAGGCAAGCAGTTCGTGCAGATCTGGTGCCACTCCGAGCACCTCCGCATCGGGACCGAGAAGATGGCCAAATCGCTGGGCAACTTCGCCACCGTGGACGACCTGGTCACTGCCGGGGCGCGGCCCTCGGCGGTGCGCTACCTGCTGGCGGCGGGGGCGCACTATCGCAAGCCGATCACCTACAGCGACGACTCCCTCCACGCCGCCACCGAGTCGGTGGACCGGCTCGCCGACTTCGACACGCGGGTCCGCGCCCACCATCCCCGGCCCGGCGACGGCGGTGGCGAGGACAGCCGCATCAGTGACGCACGCACGTCATTCCGCGCCGCCATGGACGACGACCTCAACCTCCCGGAGGCGATGGGCGCCGTCTTCAGCCTCCTCCGCACCCTCAATCGCGAGCTCGACAGCGCCGCGCTCGACCGCACATCGCACGGGGCTGTGCTGGCCTTCCTCGATGAGGTCGACGACGTCCTCGGGGTGCTGCCGCTGGTGGCGCGGGAGCGCGCCGGGTCAGGGCTCGGCGCCGACGAGCAGGCCCTGCTCGACTCGCGTGAGGCAGCCCGCGGCCGCCGTGATTGGGCGGAGTCGGATCGCCTCCGCGATGAACTTGCCGAGCGCGGCATCGGCGTTGACGACGCCGCCGAGGGGCAGCGCTGGCAGCGCCTCTGACCGGCCCGAACCGGTCACTACACTGCAAGGTTGGGTGGCCATGATTCGAGTCTGTAATCCGCTCGCGCAGGGGGTGCGATCCGCACCCGAGGAGGCACGGTTGACATGGGTAGTGGCGGTGGACCATTCGGCCGCGCAGGCCCGATCGTGAACGGGCTCCAGCCGCTCGCGTATGGGGGCCGCGCCGGCGGCGGGGTCGAGGTGCTGGCCGTCGTGCTGCGCTTCACCATCTGGGTGCTGCTCATCCTTGCCGCGGTGTGGTTGCTCCGCGAGATCCTCACCGCGCTGCGCGTCCGCCGCGCCTTGGCGCCGCCTCCGCCCAACCCGGCGATGGCCGAGCTGGAGATGCTCTATGCCCGCGGTGAGGTGAGCCGCGCCGACTATCTGACCCGCCGCGCCGACCTCACCGGCGTTCCTCCACCGGGGCCGCCGGCGAGCTGAGTCCGGCGCCCGCCGAGCGCTTCCTTAGATGTGCGGCGGCCATTCGCGCGCGTGCTTTTCAAGTTCAGCACGCTGTCCCGATGCGCCGTATACTGCGCCCGCCGGATGTTCCGGCAACGCTCATGGAAGTGGAGGTGCCAGCGTGCCCGAAGTCGGTGGACGAACTTACAGCAACGGCGACACCGCGATCGGCGTGGGTCTGATCGTTGCTCTCATCGCCACGTTCCTACCCTGGTACAGCGCCAGCTTCAGCTGCAGCGGCAGCGCTCTCTGCGGTGGGCTGAACACGTCGGTGTCCGTCAGCGCCTTGAACGACTGGGCGGGATGGCTGTTCTTCCTCGGCGTGCTCGCCGGCATCGCGCTCTTCGTGATTCGCAACTTCGCACCGAGCGTCACGCTTCCCACCATGCCGCAGCCCGACGCGATCCTCTTCGCCGCCCTGGGCGTCTTCCTGGCGGTGATGGCGCTTCTCTGGCTGTTGACCCACAGCAGCGGCGCCTCCGGTCCCGGCTACAGCGTCGGCCCCAGCTTCGGCCTCTTCATCGGCCTCATCGCCGGCATCGTGGTGGCGGTCGGCGGCTTCCTGAAGCGGAGCGACGCCCGGCCCACGGTGCAGGCCTACAGCGCTCCCGGCACCGGCTCCCCGTACAGCGGCCCGCCAGCGCCCCCCACGGCCTAGAGGTTCGCACGGCCCCTTGGCGGGCCTGTGACGAGGACGGCGCCGATCGATGACGGCGCGGTTCGGTGACCTGTGTGCGGACACAATCGCGAGATGTCCGAGAAGGTGTGCTGCCCGAGCTGCTGGACCTGGTCCGAGATCGGCAAGCGCAGCACCTGTCAGCGCTGCGGCTCGCCGCTCATCCTTCCCGACGGCCGGATCATCGACACCGTCCGGTCCGGGCCACCGCCGCCGCCCGCGCCGCCGGGCTTCTCGTACCCGGGAGTGCCGGTGATGGCACCTCCGGCAGGGTTCTCGGCCGGGGTGTTCCCGATCAGGACACCGGCCGAGGGCACTGACTGGGTGGCCGTGTGCCGCTGGATCACGATCGGCTACGGCGCCCTCGCCGCCGTCCTGTTGATCGGCATTGGGCTGATCGTCCAGCACATCAACGTCCCGATCACCGATCCCAGCACCGGCATCACCACCGTGCAGACCTTCAACATCGGCGCGGGGTTCGCCATTGTCGCGATCATGGTGGCGGCCATCTGCGCTCTGTTCGCGTGGCTCACGCGGTACCCAGTGGCCCGGGCAATCTTCCTGCTTCTCGACGCGGTCGCCACCCTCGACGCCATCGCTGGCATCGGGGGCACAGCTCGGGCGGGCGGCGTCGGCATCCTCGGGTTGGTCAGCCTCGTCGTCGACCTCGCGTACGGCGGCGCGCTGGTGATGTCGCTGCTGCCGAGGTCACAATCCGCCTACGTCTGACCCGGCCCGGGCGGCGCGCGGTGGCGGATGCGCTGCCACCCGATCACTCCCACCCCCACCCCCAGCAGCACGGTGAACGCACCGATGACCAGGTGGATGATGAAGAAGCTGTCGAAGTGGTGCTGCGGGTACACGTTGTAGACGAAGGTCCCCCACACGTAGGCGTTCCAGAACGCGAAGAGCAGCAGGAACCAGCCGGATCGGCGCGATATGGTCACCGCGCCACTGTAGTCCGGCGATACTCGCTGACGTGGACATCCTCTACGGGCGCAACCCCGTGCTCGAGGCCCTGCGCGCCGGCCGCCCCGCACGCAAATTGGTGCTGGCCGCCGGAGTGGGGTCGGAGGATCGCCTCGAGGAGATCCTGGCTCTGGCTCGCGAGCGCGGCATCCCGGTGGAGGAGAGCTCGCGGCGACGCCTCGACGACGTCGCCCACACCGAGCACCACCAGGGCATCGCCGGGTACTTTCACGGCCGGCCGCCGCTGGCGCTCGAGGACCTGCTCGCCAGGTCGCCATCGCCGCAGCTGTTCGTGGTCCTCGACGGCATCCAGGACCCGCAGAATCTCGGCGCCATCACCAGGACGGCCGACGCGGTCGGTGCCGATGGGGTCGTGCTCCCCCGGCACCGGGCCGCCGGGGTCACACCCGCAGCCGCCAAGGCGTCCGCCGGTGCCACGGAGCACGTTCCGGTCGCCACTGTCACGAACCTGGTGCACGCGCTGGAGCTGATGCAGGCTGCGGGCCTGTGGGTGGTGGGTCTCGCCGCGGATGGTGAGACACGGTACGACAGCTTCGATTTCACGGTCCCGGTCGCGCTGGTGATCGGCGCCGAGGGGGAGGGGATGCGCTCGCTGACGCGGCGTCACTGCGACGCGGTGGTGTCGCTCCCGCTTGCCGGCCGGGTGTCGTCGCTCAACGCAGGCGCCGCCGCGGCTGTGCTGCTGTACGAGGTGGCGCGGCAGCGTGGCTTCGCGTCTCGCGGATGAGCGGTGCGGACGAGCTGATCGTCGACGGCTACAACGTCATCCACGCCTGGCCCGAGCTGTCACCGCTGATCAAGGGAGGGCGCGGCGAGGAGGCGCGCCGCCGCTTGATCGCGATGCTCGGTGAGTACGCTGCCGCGACGGGCGAGCGCGTCACCGTGGTCTTCGACGCCCACAGCCGTGCCCGAGACCATGGACCTGGCGAGAAGATCGACGGTGTCACAGTCATCTTCGGCAGCAAGGTGCAGACGGCTGATCACGTCATCGAGCGCCGTGTGGCCATCGCCTCCCACCGCGGAGATGCAGGGCGGGTGACGGTGGCCAGCGGCGACAGGTTGCAGCGCGACCTGGTCATGGCCATGGGCGCGGCGGTGATCGGTCCCGAGGCACTGCGCCAGGTGGTGCTTGGCGCGCTCTCGGAGACCGGCGCGCACAGCGCGCGTCGCCGCCGCGAGGCCGGCTTCGCCAACCGGCTGGAGGATCGGCTGGACCCTGCGACCCGCAGGGAGCTCGACCGGTTGCGCCGCCCACCGCGCGCCGAGCCGGAGTCTGGCGCTGACGGCGGGGAGTGAGAGCGGCCCTTCTCTCGTCAGCGCGCAGCTCTCTTTGCGAGGCCGTCTTACGAGGCTGTTCGGTGCCGCGTGCCGTCAGGCTGACGCGTCTTTGGTGATGCTCGCGACCACCTCATCGATTGGGAGTGGCGCGTTGTAGGCGGTGACGATGAGGCCCTTGGCGTTGACGATGTACACCACGACATCGTGGGCCACGTCCGTTGCTCCAGGCTGAACGGCTACGTGGTACAGCGCCCACACCGCCTGCAATTCCGCCTGATTGCCGAGCAGCCAGTGCCAGCCGGGCTGCCAGCTGACGTGGGACACGAAGGTGCTGACATCCGCAGCGGTACGGTCGGGGGCGACGCTGACGACCAGCAACACGGGTTTGACGCTGGCCGGGAGACGCGACTCCACGGATCCGAGCTGCTGACCGAGGATGGGGCATTGGGACTTGCACTGGGGGTCCAGGAAGGTCACCAGGACCAGCCGGCCCCGCAGGGCGGACATCGACACCAACTGGCCGGCCTGGTCAGGGAGGCTGAAGTCGGGTGCCGGCTCGGGCTGTGCGCCGAGGGCCGGCAGGTACTGGGCCGTGGCGGCGGTGGTCGCCGGCCCATGGCTCAGCAGCCGGCTGACGCCGAGGGTGCCTCCAAGCCCGACCGCCAGGGCGAGCACGGCCACCAGCAGGGTTCGGCGAGAGACCGCGCCCGGACGCCTTGTGGGGTCGGTGCCGGGTGCATTGACGGGCTCCGCCTCGGGCTCTCCCATCAGCCGATCATCCGGAGGGACAGAAGCACGTGATCCTCCTCCACCGCCATCCACCTACGACTCGATCATAGGCAGCAGGCGACAGCAGAAGTCCGCGTTCGAAGCTCCCATGATCGTAGGTAAACGAGTGTCCGGTCGGGTCTCTCGTCTAATCATCCAGCCACAGGGTTCACCGACCGAAGGAGAAGCATGGGTGCTCGATGGAACGATGGGCGGCGCTTCGAGGGAAGGGTGGCGGTGGTTACGGGGGGCGGAGGGACGCTCGGTGGAGCTGTTGCCAGAGGCTTCGGTTCGGAGGGCGCCTCGGTGGCTATCGGCTATCGCTCCTCTCGCTCCCGGGCCGCGGAAGTCGTGGCGGAACTGGAGGGCCGGGGCGGGGAGGCTCACTGCGGCCCCCTCGACGTCACGGATCCGGACTCTGTCGACGCCTTTGTCGCCGACGTCGTTGAACGCTACGGCCGGTTGGACGTCCTCGTGAACGCCGCTGGCCGCCTCGACGAGGCGGACACCGTGAGGTTCAGTGAGGTGGACATAGTCGCAGCAAACGCCCTCCTCCAGGTTGATGTGATCGGAGCTATGCGGATGTGTCTTGCAGTGAGGCCGATGATGCTCGAAAGTGGCGGCGGCGCGATCGTCAACTTCTCGAGCACCTACGGGAACGGGACAAACCCCGACAACGCGATCAACTTCGTTCCCGTTACCTACTGCACCGCGAAGGGAGCGATCCGCGGCTTCACCACCACCCTGGCCCGGGACCTCGCCCCGGAGATCCGCGTCAACGCGCTTGCCCCCGGACCAATCTCAGGCGAATGGGAGACCGCGTGGGGAGTCTCGCCCGAACACATCGAGGAGGCAATCGCGATGAACCCGCTGAAGCGTTTCGGCAAGCCGGAGGAGATCGCCGAAACCGTGCTGTTCTTGGCTTCGGACGGAGCCGGGTACATCACCGGTCAGGTGATCCACGTGGACGGTGGCTGGGTGGTGGCCGGGTAGAGCGGGCGCTCCTCCCTGCGGTCGAACCCCGGGACCTTGGCGGCCCCTGCGGTTTTCAAGCTGGGACGGGCTAGGTCCGCGGGCGGCTGGGGGCGGTCGTGTGAGTTCGCAGGCCACGAGCCTTCGTCCGGCGTCGTCCGATACCGACCGCCTGTGACCAGTCGCGGGGGTGTCAACCAAGGTGTCCGCGTGAAGGTAGGCGTGCTATCCGCGCGGTTGCCCTGACCTTATCGACGAGTACGAGCTACCGCCCGTCGACGAAGAGCGGGTCAGCCGGATGCTTCCGGGGAATTGCCGGCACGTCACACCGCAAGCGATGCCGATGGCGAGGTTCGCTCCTCACCCCCCAAGCACCTTCACCGCGTCTCTATCGCGTGACGGTTCCGGTTAACGTCTCGCGAACTGGCGAATTAGGGTTTGGGCCGTAGTATGGCGCCTTCTCTAAGGGTCGCCGTTATGGCGCGGCAAGACGCGAGCACTAGACTGCACCGGGGGTACTAGCCATGCATCAACGAGTGAACCGGCAGGTCAGACTGAAGTCCAGGCCGTCCGGCATCGCCCAGGCGGAGCACTTCGAGATCGTCGAGGCGCCTGTGCCGGACCCGTTGAATGGTCAGGTTCTGGTGCGCAATATCTACCTGTCGGTGGATCCCGCGATGCGC
>DAIUFS010000064.1:0-8805 GCA_036844485.1 Candidatus Dormiibacterota bacterium
CCGGACTGGGTCGGGGAGCTGGTCAGCGCCCGGCGAGCCCTGCGGATTCGCCTGGCGGGTGAGGGGAGGGTCATCGCCGCCGACGACGCGGGACGCTACCGCGATGCCCACGGCGTGGCGCTTCCCGCGGGGCTCGCCGCGGTCCACGCCGCCAGCACCACCGACGCGCTGGCCGCACTGATCCGTCGCTACGCCCGCACCCACGTGCCCTTCGTCGCGGGCGACGTGGCCAGGCGGTGGGACATCCCGGTCGCCCGGGTCGTCGACGTGCTCACCGCCCTGGTGCGAGACGGCGACGTCATCGCCGGCCACTTCCGGCCCGGCAGCGGTGACCGCGAGTACTGCCATCCCGAGGTCCTGCAGCGCCTCCGACGGCGCTCGCTCGCCGCCCTGCGCCGCGAGGTGGAGGCGGTGCCGGCGACCACGCTGGCGCGGTTCCTCGCTGCATGGCAGGGCCTGGGCTCCCAGGCGCGCGGCCACGAGCGCCTCCTCGAGGTGATCAGCCAGCTGCAGGGGATGGCCGTCGCGCTCTCCGTTCTCGAGCGCGACGTCCTCCCTGCCAGGATGGGCTACGACGGCCATCTCCTCGACGAGCTGATCGCAGCCGGGGAGGTGGTCTGGCAGGGACGGGGCGCCATGGGCCGCGACGACGGCCGCATCGCACTCTTTCTTCGAGAGGACGCCGCCCTCCTTCTCGCCCCGCCCTTCGACCCGCCTCGCTCTGAGCTCCACGGCCTCATCCGCGAGCGCTTGCGCGCGGGCGGGGCCGCGTTCGTGCGCGATCTCCTCGACACCTGCGCCGGCGTCCCCCTCGACGAGCTGGTCGACGCGCTGTACGAGCTGGTGTGGTCCGGCGAGGTGACCAACGACGCCGTCCAGCCGCTTCGTTTCCTCGGCCCGGTGCGCCGCCATCCGCGCCGCCCGCTGATGCGCCTGGTGCCGCCGCGGGCACAGGGCCGGTGGTCGCTGCTCGGCTCGCCGGAGGGGACGGGCGCGACCGGCACCGAGCGTGGCATCGCCCTGGCGCAGGCCCTGCTCCAGCGCCACGGAGTGCTGACCCGCGAGGCGGTGGCCGCGGAGGGTGTTCCCGGTGGGTTTGCCGCCCTCTACCCGGTGCTGCGCGCCCTGGAGGAGTCCGGCAGGATCCGTCGCGGCTACTTCGTCGAAGGCTGCGGGGCTGCGCAGTTCGCGCTCCCCGGCGCGGTCGACGGGCTGCGATCCCATCGCGCGGGGGTCGCGACCAGAGCTCTTCTTGCGGCCGTCGATCCCGCCAATCCGTATGGCGCCGTGCTGCCGTGGCCCGCGCTCGCCGGCCGGGCCGCTCGTGCCGCAGGGGCGTACACGGTGCTCCACGGTGGCGAGCTCCGCTTCTTCGTCGAGCGGGGAGGGCGCTCGATGCTCACCACTGGAGAGCCCGACGATGACGATATCGCCGAGCTGTCGCGCGTCGCGATGCGCATCGGTCGCCTCGACCTCCACACCATCGACTCGGAGCCGGCGGCGTCGCATCCCCTGGCGGCGCGGCTGCGTGCCGCCGGCTTCGTGTCCAGCCCGCGTGGCCTGGTGGTGTACCCGGGGCGGCTCGCCCCGGTGCGGGCCAGGGCCAGCCTGCCCGGCTGACACGACCGCGGCCGGTTCAGGGGATGGACCAGGTGAAGGCTCCGTGCGTCGACTGGATGTGGACGGTGAGGCTCCCGGAGCGGCCGTGGGCGTCACTGAAGGTGCAACTGAATTGCTGACCCGGGGTTGACGCGATGGTGGCCGACTGGGGGCACGTCACGGTCGCGGCCGCACCGTTCATCGCCGCGTACTGCTGCTCGATGATGCTGACCAGGTGAGCGATGCTCACCTCACCCGGGCCGGGCGTTGCGGAAGCGCCGCCCACGACGTCGCTGACGTACCAGCTCGGTGATTGATAGAGCACCGTGATCGTCTCGGTGGCGGACTGGCCGGCGCTTGCCAGGGTCACTGTGACAAATGCCGAGCTTGCCGTCAGCGCGGTGGTGGCGCCCACCGTGTAGGTGCCGGCGACCACCTCTGCCGAACAGAGTCCGCCGCTGCTGCCAGCGCGGGTGCGCAGAGGATCGACCACGAGCGCGTACGCCGCCGGGCAGTTCCCGGAGTGGAGGTCACCCAGGAAGGCCTGGACCGCCTGGGTCGCGTTACCACCGGTCGCGGCGCTGCTCGCGGTTGGGGTGGCTGCTCCCACCGTGCTGACGATGCCGGGAATGTCGGTTGGAGTGGTTACCGACGATCCGCAGGCGGCAAGCGCCGCGCTGCTTGCCACCAACAGCCAGGCTGATGCGCAGCGCCCCCCCGTCATCCCGCGGGCAGCACCCAGTGGGTGATGGCTATCCATTGCAGCACAGCGGCGGCGATCACCATGGCGTGAAAGATCTCATGGAAGCCGAAGGTGCGGGGCCACGGGTTGGGCCACTGGCGCGCGTAGATGATCGCCCCGGCGACGTACATCGCACCGCCCAGCATCAGCATGGCGACGCCCGCCGGACCGAGATTGGTGGCGACAAGGCGCGGCAGCAGGACGACGCCGAATGCGCCCACGGCGATGTACGGGCCCACCTCGACGACCACCGGAGCGTTGGACCAGACGGTGGTCACGACGCTGCCGAGCAGAGCCCCGCCCCAGACCACGACGAGGGTGGCCACGGTCAACCATCCCGAGAGAGCGATGACCGCGATGGGGGTGAACGTACCGGCGATGAGCAGGAAGATGGTGGCGTGGTCGAGGCGTCGCAACCACGCCTTGACGCTCGTCGACCAGTGGCCGCGGTGGTAGATCGCGCTCACTCCCAGACACGCGCTCAGGGTGGCGGCGTAGATCGCCGTCGAGGCCCGCGCAGTGCCCGCGGGCGCGTGGAGGATCGCCCACGCACCGGCGAGCAGAGACACCGGGAAGGCGAGCTCGTGGAGGACCCCACGCATCCGTGGCTTGACGAAGGCGACCGCGGCGCGGGCCACGTCGGAGACCTCGTCGACGGCAGTCGCCAATGGTGGCGTGCTGTTCACGATGACCACGATACCCCGCACGTACTGCCCAATCAGTCCTCTCTCGGACACAAGCTGGTCCGCAAGTGCCGCGGTCCACCCGAGGCAAGAAGGCCGTCACCCCTGATTGCCTAGGATCCGCTGTCGTGAGTTGCGTCGAGGCCGCCGGTGAGTGACGCCACCGCCGCGACGGCGGAGGGCCGCCGGATGGCTGAGGCCGACGCGGCAACGGCGCCCTGGCGGCGCTGGGGCCCCTACCTGAGCGAGCGCGGCTGGGGGACCGTGCGCGAGGACTACAGCGCCGGCGGCGATGCTTGGAACAGCTTCCCGCACGAGCACGCCCGTTCGCGCACCTACCGCTGGAACGAGGATGGCCTCGGCGGCATCTCTGACATCGAGCAGCGGCTCTGCTTCGCGCTCGCCTTCTGGAACGGCGAGGACGCCATTCTCAAGGAGCGCGCCTTCGGCCTCACCAACACTCAGGGCAATCACGGCGAGGACGTCAAGGAGTACTGGTGGTTCCTGGACTCGACTCCGACCCACTCGTGGATGCGCTGGCGCTACCACTATTCGCACGCCGCCTATCCCTACCAGCGCCTCGTCGACGAGAACGCGCGGCGGGACCGAACGCAGCCTGAGTTCGAGCTCCTCGACACGGGTATCTTCGATGAGAACCGGTACTGGCAGATCACCGTCGACTACGCCAAGGCGACGCCCGACGACATGGTGGTGCGCATCAGCGCACGCAACGCGGGTCCCGAGGCGGCGACGCTCCACGTGCTGCCCACGCTGTGGTTCCGCAACACGTGGTCGTGGCGGCCGGGCACACCGCGCCCGGAGCTCCGCGCGGTCGACGGAGCCATCGTCGCCGACCATCCAACCCTGGGCACGCGAACCCTCTCCGGTGACGGAACTTCGGACGCGCTGTTCTGCGACAACGAGACCAACACGCAACGCCTGTGGGGCGTGCCGGGGCCGCCGTTTCCGAAGGATGGGATCAACGACCACGTCGTCGCAGGGGCGGCGACCGTCAACCCCCTGCGGCGCGGCACCAAGGCAGCTCTCCACCACGTCCTCACCGCGCCGCCAGGGGCGACAGTGACCGTCACCGTGCGGCTCTCCGACGGGGCGGCCGGTCTTGCCGGCGCCGACGCCATCCTGGCCACGAGGCGCCAGGAAGCCGACGACTACTACGCCGCGCTCACCCCCGCCGACGCCAACGACGACGAGGCGGCGGTGATGCGCCAGGCCTTCGCCGGAATGCTCTGGAGCAAGCAGTTCTACCACCTCGACATCGCCAAGTGGCTGGACGGTGACCCAGCGGGGCCGCCGCCGCCCCCGGACCGGGGAACGATTCGCAACGGCGGCTGGCGGCACCTCGACGCGGTCGACGTCCTCTCCATGCCGGACACCTGGGAGTACCCGTGGTTCGCGGCGTGGGACCTCGGCTTCCACTGCGTGGCGCTCGCCCATGTCGACGCGCAATTCGCCAAGCGGCAGCTCATCCTTCTGTGCCGTGAGTGGTACATGCATCCCAACGGACAGCTGCCCGCCTACGAGTGGTCGTTCGATGACGTCAATCCGCCGGTGCATGCCTGGGCCGCGCTGCGCGTCTTCGAGATCGACGGGGCCAGTGACCTCGACTTCCTGGAACGCATCTTCCACAAGCTGCTCATCAACTTCACGTGGTGGGTGAACCGCAAGGATGCGGGCGGCAACAACGTGTTCCAGGGGGGTTTCCTCGGTCTCGACAACATCGGTCCGTTCAACCGATCGATGCTTCCGGCCAGCGCCGGCCGGCTCGAGCAGTCGGACGGCACCGCCTGGATGGCCATGTACTGCCTCAACATGCTCGAGGTGGCGCTGATCCTCGCCCGACACGACGCCACCTACGAGGATGTCGCCACCAAGTTCTTCGAGCACTTCGCCTACATCGCCAGGGCCATGGATGAGCAGGGGCTGTGGGACGACGACGACGGCTGGTACTACGACGTGCTCCAGGCCCCGGACGGCGCTCGCTTCTCGGTGCGCGCGCACTCCGTGGTGGGGCTCATCGCGCTCTGCGCCGTGACCGTGATGGAACCGGCGGTGAAGAGCGAGCTCCCCGCTTTCATGCGGCGCGCGACCTGGTTCCTGCGCAACAAGCCGGAGTTCGGCAGGGTCATCGCCCACGTGGAGAAGGAGGCCAGCGGCGGTCGCCGTCTGCTCAGCCCTGTTGACCCGGACCGGCTGCGTCGGATTCTCAGCCGGGTCCTCGACGAGGCGGAATTTCTCTCCGACCACGGGCTGCGGGCACTGTCGCGCTATCACCTCGACCATCCCCTGGTGATCAGCTTCGACGGGGTCTCGGCGGTTCTCGACTACGAGCCGGGCGAGTCCACGTCCGACCTCTTCGGCGGCAACTCCAACTGGCGCGGACCGGTATGGTTCCCGATCAACCACCTGGTCATCGAGGCCCTGCGCCGCTACCGCCTCTTCCTCGGCGACGAGTTCACCGTCGAGCACCCCACCGGGTCGGGGCGGCAGCGCCACCTGGGGGAGGTGGCGTCCGATCTCTCGTCGCGGCTGGTGTCGCTGTTCACTGAGGACGAGCGGGGCCGGCGAGCCGTCTTCGGCACCGATGAGCGGCTCCAGACCGACCCCGCCTGGCACGACCACATCCCCTTCCACGAGTACTTCCACGGCGACACTGGTGCGGGGCTGGGCGCAGCCCACCAGACTGGCTGGACGGGGGTCGTCGCCGACCTGATCGCGTCGCGCCGTGCTCCGACGCCGTTGCCGATGGAGAATCACAAGCCCGCGCAATGAAGATTCCCTCACCGAGTGATGACGCGGCGCGCTTGACGGGCGCACCCGTCAGCATCACCATGGCCGGCGGTGGGGGGTTCGCCAAGGAGGATTCGTGTTCCGAAGACGCCCGAACCCCGCGACCGGCGATCCATCGCTGACGCCCGCCGGCAATGAGAAGTGCGCTGCCCAGGGGTGCCGGCGTCGCCACGGGACCCGCTGCAGCTACATCGACAAGCGGTCGCGGCAGTGCCCGACCGCCTGGTGCCCCGATCACATCGCCGTGGTGGCCGGCGTCGCCTTCTGCCGGCGCCACGCCTCGACCATGACGGCGATCGAGGGGTCGGAGATGATCGCCGGGCTGCCCGACCTCGACAACCGCGCTCCCTCGCTGGTCGGATGGATGGGCCGCCAGCTCGACACGCCCATCCGGGAGCTGTTTGCCCGGGTCAGGCCGCAGAGCACCGCGACGCTTGTCGCCGACCCGGTCACCCTCATCCTCACCGCCGACGGCAACACGCGCCGCTGGGCCAAGACCTGGAAGATGATCGATCGCGTCGCGGTGCTCGACCGTGTCTCGATCGAGGTCGACGAGAGCGACGACTGCCAGGTGGGCGCGCGCGTCGACACCGACCTCATCGGCCGCGGCATGCCGCCCTGGATCGAGCATCGCCACGCGGGCCATCGGGGCGATGCGGCCACCGACACCGAGGAGCGCCGCGAGTTTGCCCTGGCGATGGCGCGGTCCATCGAATTGGTGGTGTCCGGCAAGGAGGTTGTGCCCCGCCCTTGAGCGAGGTCGACATCGGCTGGAGCGAGGGGATGGGCGAGCGCGAGGCCCGCGTGGAGGTGGTCCGGGCCGCCTGGCGATCGGCGTACGCGCACATCTTCACCCGCTCCGAGATCGAGGGGATCTTCGACGGCAGCCTCGAGGGCGAGGGCAGCTGGGTGGCAGCGCGGCTGGCACCCGCCGGAACGCTGGCGGCGAGGCGGGGGAGGCTGATCATCGGCCTGGCGGGTCTCGGGCTGCTCCGCAGTGGCGATGGCGAGCTGGCCGCCTTCTATGTGCTGCCCGGCGAGCAGGGCCGCGGGGTGGGCACCGCTCTCTGGGAGCGATCCATCGCCGAGCTTCGCCTCCGCCAGTGCGCCCGCATGGAGGTCTGGACACTGGCACGGTCGAGCGCTCGACGCTTCTACGAGGCTCGCGGCTGCGTCGCCTTCGGCGAGGGCAGCTTCGTGGTGGCGGGCCATCGCGAGCCCGCCGTCGGCTACACCCTGGACATCTCCGACGCGCCTGCCTCGGCACGCTGGGAGTCGATCTCGACGCGGTAGCCAATCCGCTGGATCTCCTTGGGTTGGAGCGGGTCATCCGGGGCGTAGCCGCTGTACAGGACGGAATCGATCGACCGCCGCAGGACTCTGCGCTCCGCTCCCGCACGATCGAAGGAGTGGCGGACGTGGTCGAGGCGGAGCAGCACGGCCGCCGCGATCGCGGCCACCATGGCGACGAGCGCGATCTTGAGCCCGGCCGCGGTGTAGAGCCCGCTGGCGGCGATCACCAGGGACTCGACGAGCAGGATCACCCGCCGGCTGCCGCCCCGCAGCCGTCCCAGGCGGAGCACCAGGGCGCCTTCCAGGACGCCGGCTGCCACCACCCACACTGCGAGGGCGTTCCAGGTGGTGGCTCCCGGGAGGACGAAGTGGCCGTATCCGGGAACGTTCAGGTCGGTGGGCATGGGCGAGGTGGGCACGACCAGCACCAGAGCCACGACCACGGCGATGCGGAAGAGCAGGCACAGCTGGGCGACCCTGACCGCCGCGGGTGGGAAGAACAAGCGGCGCGGGGAGCGGGGCACCCCGAGTGGGCGCTGGCTCAGTTGGCTCGAACGTTTCACAGCAGGTGCAGCGTAGATCCGCAGGCGGGGCCGGACGTGGCGGGACTGTGACGGCCAATGCACGACTCATCCGTCGATCGCATGCCCGCCACCGGTCCGTAACACCGCGGCATCCCCGCGACGGGGGTCCCGGGCTGATACGTTCCGCCTGGCGATGGACAGGCAGATGCGCGCGGTCAACAGCGCCGGGTTTGCGGCTCCCGCCGGCCTGACCGCGCTGCCTGTGGTGCTGGCGCCGGTGACAGGACAACTTCACGTCCTGCTGGTGCGGCGTGAGGAGGAGCCGAACGCCGGGATGTGGTCGCTGCCCGGCGGCTTCATGAGCGAGAACGAGCGTCCCGAGGAGACCGCCCAGCGCAAGCTGACCGAGAAGACCGGGGTGGGCGCCGTCTATATGGAGCAGCTGCAGACCTACGGCGATCCCACTCGCGATCCCCGCGGGTGGATTCCGTCCGTCGCCTACCTGGGACTCATCGACGCCGCCGTGCTGCGCCAGGAGGAGTCGGCAGCGCGCTGGTTCTCGGTCGACGCGCTGCCGGCACTGGCCTTCGACCACGCTGCCGTGATCGCCGACGGGGTCGAGCGCCTGCGTGGCAAGGTGTGGTGGTCGAACATCGCGGTCGGGCTGCTCCCTGAGCAGTTCACCATGCCCCAGGCACGGCGCGTGTTCGAGGCCATCAGCGGGGTGACCTACGAGCCGTCCAACTTCCGTCGCGGGCTCGAGCAGTCCGGGTTGGTCCGCGCCACCGGGCGGGTGGTGAAGAGCGGGCCGGGAAGGCCCGCCGCGCTCTACGAGTTTGTCGACCGGCAGCCGGCCTGGAGCACCCGCCGCAAGCGGGTCCCGGCGACCGTGCGCTCCGCGCCCGTTGCCGGGACTTGACGCTTCACGGGGATCACGTCAGAGAGTTCGGGAGGCTCCGGGGCCACGAACACTTCCGGAAGCTCGAGCGAGTCCGGCGAGGAGCCTTCGGAGGACAACAAATACACTCTGTTAGAGGGATGTGTGAGGTTCGCCAGCGCGGAGCTCATGCGACACGCACCGCGTGCCGCGCCGCCTCAGTCAGCGCCTCGTGGTCGAGAACGGGAGGGGTGCTCGATTCGATGAACTCATCAAGGG
>DAIUFS010000065.1:0-8609 GCA_036844485.1 Candidatus Dormiibacterota bacterium
GACTCCTGCAGCGAACCCTGAGTCTGCACTTGGGGTGACTCCTGTGACGGGCGGTCCTGATCTCCAGAGGCGTATGGGGGGCGACCCCGAAATCGGCCCGTATAGTATCAATCGTCCCAGCTCGCGGCCCGTTCGGCGCAGTGTACCTTCTATTCCCCTGGCGCCCGTAGAATTCGCAAGGGTCGTCAAGAGATGTGAAGGATGATGTGGTGGAAGGCCGGCAGCCTGTGGTCCTCATCGTCGACGACGATGCCCTGATCCGCAAAGCGGTGCGCCTCACCTGCGAATCCGAGGGCTATGCGGTCACCGAGGTGGAGCGCGGCGGCGACGCTCTGAGCGCCGTCGAGGCGGTGCGACCCGACATGGTGCTCCTCGACCTGATGATGCCCGACCTCAGCGGGTTCGACATCTGCAGGGAGATCCGCCGAGCCGGCCACCGCGTGCCCGTGCTCATCCTCTCGGCGCGAACCGAGGAGATCGACGTGGTGCTCGGCTTGGAGATCGGCGCCGACGACTACATCCAAAAGCCGTTCCGCCCGCGCGAGCTGCTCGCCCGCATCGCCGCGCATCTCCGCAAGGTGAACGAGCCGCCCTCACGGAACGGCGAGGGCCGGCGCCTCAGCTTCCGCGGCCTGACCGTCGACACCAGCGAGCGGCGCGTGGTGCGCGACGGGGACGAGATCACCCTGACCCACACCGAGTTCGACCTGCTCGCGTTTCTCGCCGCCAACGCCGGCCAGGTGATCTCGCGCGAGCGCATCCTGGCAACTGTGTGGGGCTACGCACATCCCATCGCCACCCGGGTCATCGACGTGCATGTGCGCAACCTACGCCGCAAGATCGAGCCCGAGCCGAGCCAGCCCCGCTACATCCTGGCGGTGCCCGGCATCGGCTATCGCTTCACCAATACGCGCCCGGAGAGCGGCCGGTAGACTGAGGCCGATGCCCACCCCGCCGATGCTCCGCTCCCGTGAGGTGGCCGCGGACGGGCGGTCGCTGCCGGATCCGCTGGTGGCCGTCAACGTTGCGGCCATCGCGGTTGTGGCCGCAGCGCTCTTCCTGGCGGGCATCCTTGCGGTGTACGACTGGCGCACCCCCGCGGCGGAGGCGCCGCTGGTGTTCTGGATCGCGATCATCGCCGCGGCCCTGCTCTGCATCGACCTCCTCGTGGTCGGTGTCCGCCACCTGCGCCGGCTCCGGCTGGGACTGTAGGTGTCGGAGCAGCAGGGAGCAGGACTGCCGCCGAGCGAATCGCCCCAGGCCCGGCCTCCCTTTCCCTCCTACGAGGAGTTCGCCTCCGACCTGCTCGAGGCGGTCGACGGGTCCGGGCTGAGCATCGAGGACGTTCGCCACCACGTCGAGCCCGGCATCGGCGAGCGCCGCTTCGAGTGCACCGTGCGGCTGTCACCCTCGGAGCCGCCCTCGCGCTACCACGTCCACGTCAGCTTCGCGTGGGACGCGCTGATGACCTACGTGGCCAGCTACGGGGCCGGCGCCGACTGCGAGCTCTACCACGACGAAGAGGACGCGCAGGACTGCCCGCACCAGCACCTCGCCCCCCAGCCCTTCGTCGAGGTGGAGGCGGAGTTCGTCCTCGGCGACGGCGGCTACGAGCTCCAGGACGTCGGCGAGGTCGGCACCTGGGTGGACACGGTGCAGACCCTCATCGGCAAGGCCTTTCCCGACGACGACCGGCCCTCGGTGCACATCGGCCTGGCTGCCCTGGGACGGACCACGCTTGTCGAGAAGTTCACCGCCGAGCACTCCTGGCTCATCGATTTCGAGCATCCGCCTGATCTGGCGCTGATCGCTCGCCAGGTGCAGGCGGCTTTGCGGATCGTGCCCCAGCTGGCTGATCGGCTGCCCATCTAGGACCGGGAGGTCGGCAGGGGACATCTCCGCAGCGCTCAGAGGCTTCGCGGGCGTTGGCGTCGCTGCGAACTCGCCACCGGCGAGTTCTCCACTCCTTCGCCCGACTGCAGAATTCGCTTCTGCGAAGACGTCCCCTGCCGCCCTCCATCCTTGGGACTACGGTGCTTTTCTGTGCGGTGGCGGCCCCTGTCGGGTGTTCTCGGGCATTTCTTGGTCGCTCATTTCCTCTGTTTGCTCGCTCATCTCCTTGAGCAGCCTTGCTATGAACGGCCTGTTGGCCATCTCTGCGTGCGGCACTATGAGGCCCGGCTCGTTGACCTGCACTTCGCCCTTCTCGCCCAGCATCAGGATGTCGACGTCGGCTCGCCTTGGGCCCCAGTGGTAGGTCTCGCGCCGGCCGGCGGCTGTCTCTGCTGCTCGGGAGTGATCCAGCCAGCGCTGTGGTGACCAGGGCTGCGGAGCTCGCAGGCGCAGCACCTGGTTGTGGAAGTCCGGTTGTCCGGTGACGCCGACCGGCCGGGTGAGAATCTCGCTCGACGCGGCCTCGACGGTCACACCGTCGCGAGCGAGGAGATCGCGAAGCGCGGCGAGCGCGCGGCCTCGATGGCCGAGGTTGGAGCCAAGGGCCACCCAAGCGACGTCGGACTCGGTCGTCGTGCCGCTCACCCGGTGGGTCCGGGACGCGGGAGGGTGGCGACCGACTCCGGCGTGCCTCGGACCACTGCATCGGCGACCCGCACGGCTCGGACCGCGGCGGCGACGTCGTGGACGCGGACGATGCTGACCCCCGCGTCGACGGCCAGGGCCAACAGGGCGAGCGTTCCCTCAACGCGTTCCTCCGGAGGCAGGCCGCCGAGGATGGCTCCGATCGTGGACTTGCGCGAGGGGCCGAGGAGCATCGGGCGCCCGAGGCCGCGCAACTCGCGCAGACGGCGCATCAGCTCGAGATTCTGAGCGGGCGTCTTGCCGAACCCGAAACCGGGGTCGACGATGATCCGCTCCGCGCCGACCCCGTGCGCCTCGGCGATCCGCAGTGACTCGCGCAGTCCCGCGCAGATGTCCTCCATGAGGTCGCCGTAGTCGGTGCCACGCTGGTTGTGCATGGCGACGAGACCCACCTCAGGGTGGGCGGCGAGGACGTCGACCATCCCCGGGTCGCCGCGCAACCCCCAGATGTCGTTGACCATCACCGCGCCCTCCGCCACCGCCGCGGCAGCGACCGCGGCCTTGCGGGTGTCGATGCTCACCGGCACGTCGACGGCGGCGCACACCGCGCGCAGCGCGGGGAGAACGCGGGCCAGCTCCTCGGCGGCCTCGACCGGCTGTGCGTTGGGACGCGTGCTCTCGCCGCCGATGTCGAGGAGATCTGCTCCTGCGGCCACGAAGTCACGGGCCCGCTGTGTGACCGCGCCGATATCGCCCGCCAGAGAGTCGCCGGCGAACGAGTCGGGGGTGACGTTGAGGATGCCCATCACCACCGTGCGCGAGTGGAAGTCGATGAGGTGGTCACCGGCGCGCAGGGGTGGAGGGGCCGTGCCGCGGGCCATGAGCACCTGGCCGATGGCGTTGCCCAGGGACTGAGCGCTCTCGCTCCATTCCGCGAGCGCTGCGGGGAGCTGGCCCATCGCCATCAGCGGTGCCAGCAGGACGACACGGTCTCCGTCGGCGTCGCTGAGCAGCGTGCCGCCGCGTTCACGCAGCAACCGGTCGAGAACCCGCGTGAGGTCCGGGGTCAGGCCCTGCACCGCCAGCGCCTCGACCGCGCCATGCGTCGCCAGGGAGGTGAGCCTGTCGGCCGCAATGCCGAGGCGCAGCACCGACTCACGGAGCGCATCCATCGGGCCCGGCAGCAGTGGGCGGACGTTGTAGCGCGCCGCCGTCGCGGCGTCGATCACGCTCCACTTGGCGGCGGCGCCACGTCCGCGGGCTGCAGCTCGCCGACAGCGTCGCGCTTGGGCACCATCACGCTGCGCTTGAAGATGCACACCCTCTCGCCGCGCTGGTTGAAGGCGCGCGTCTCCACGCTGACCACGCCGCGGTCCGCCTTGCTCGAGGACTCGCGCTTGCCGAGCACCGTGGTCTCCGCGTAGATGGTGTCGCCGTGGAAGGTGGGGTTCTCGTGCTTGAGGGACTCGACCTCGAGGTTGGCGATGGCCTTGCCGCTGACGTCGGCGACGCTCATCCCCAGCGCCAGGCTGTAGACCAGGTTGCCCACCACCACGTTGCGCTTGAACTGTGTCTGCGTCTCCGCGTAGTGGGCGTCGAGGTGCAGCGGGTGGTGGTTCATGGTCAGCAGGCAGAAGAGGTGATCGTCGGCCTCGGTGATCGTCTTGCCGGGCCAGTGCTTGTACGTGGCCCCGACCTCGAACTCCTCGTAATACCGGCCGAACTGCATCGGTTCACCCCTTCTCGGCGGCAGGCGCCATGGTTATGGGGGAACTCTAGTGGCGGCGCCTCTGCGCGCGCCGAGGCAGCGGCGCCACCGGGCACCGCCGCGACCGCGATCAGTCCTTGATCTTCTCGCCGAGCTGGTCGGCCTTCTCCCTGAGGTTCTCACCGGCGTTCTTGACGTCGCCGGCGACCTGCTGCTTCTTGCCTTCGCGCTTGAGCTCAGTGTCGTCGGTGAGGTCGCCGGCCGCCTCCCTGACCCTGCCGGCAAACTTGTCGCTCTCGCCACCCATATGCTTGCCTCCATCGAGATGAACGTTCGTCTCAGCGTAGGCTGGGTGTACCGGAAATTGCAGCAAGAACCTCGTCGACCGCTGGATGGTCGCCGGCGGCCTTGCTGATGTAGCGGTAGCGGATCTCGTTGCCCGGCGCGACGACGAGGACTCCGCCCTGCTGGAATGGGTGCCCTTGGGTCGTCTGCTGCCGGGCCCCGCGCCGGAACGCCCGGATGCCGGCCGCCCAAGCCTGCGGGCCGAGGGTATTGACGAGGCCACCACGGGCGCCGATCAGCCTGTAGGTGATCAGCTCGGGGTCGGTGACCACTGTGCATTCGGGGCAGAACTCGTCGCGAAAGCCGGCCGCGTACCGGGTGCTGCCATTGCCGAGGAAGACCACGCGGGCGCCGCGTCGCTCGATCTCGTCGCCGCGGGCACGGAATTCAGCCGTCTGCTCCTTGCAGAAGAGGCATCCGAAGTGGCGCAGCCACACCACGACCGCCGGCCGATCCTCCCACAGGCTGCCGAGGCGGACGCTGGCGCCGTCCGGGTCGAGGACGGTGGCAGCGGAGAGCCGACCAGCGTCGATCATGACCCTCCTGTACGCTGCTTTCGTGTCAGCGGTTGCATTGCCGGCGACGGGAGCCGGTCTGATTGTCCATGGTGAGGCGCTGGGACTGCTGCGCGAGCTGCCCGACGCCTGCGCAGGACTGGTGTACGCGGATCCGCCCTTCAACACCGGCGAGCGACGTGACGGGTTCCGGCTGCGCACTACGCGCGACCAAGCCGGCACGCACCGCGGCTTCGGGGGCGCCACCTATCGCACCGACCGTATCGACACCGCCGGCTACGACGACAGCTTCGACGACTACCTGGCGTGGCTGCGCCCACGCCTCGAGGAGACGCGACGGATCCTGGCCGCGCACGGCACGATGTACCTCCACGTCGATCCTCGCGAATCGCACTACTGCAAGGTCCTTCTCGACGAAGTGTTCGGTCGCACCTGCTTTCTCAACGAGGTGATCTGGGCGTACGACTACGGCGCCCGCACCTCGACCCGGTGGCCAGCCAAGCACGACGTCATCCTGGTCTACGCGCGCACCGCCGGCGGTCATCACTTCGACCTCAGCGAGGTCGAGCGCATCCCCTACATGGCCCCTGCTCTGCAGACCCCCGAACGCGCGGCGCGCGGCAAGACGCCGACCGACGTGTGGTGGCACACCATCGTGCCAACCAACTCACGCGAGCGCACCGGGTATCCGACCCAGAAGCCGCTGGGCGTGGTGCGCCGCATCGTTGCCGCCTCATCACGCGCGGACGACCTGGTGGTGGACTGGTGCGCGGGCAGCGGAACCACGGGCGTCGCCGCCCAGGAGCTGGGGCGGCGGTTCATCGCCGGGGACATCAGTGCGGATGCCGTCCGCGTCATGTGCGCTCGCCTCGGCGACGGCGTGCCCGTGCACGAGCTGGCCGCGCCCGGCTGAACGCGCTCCGCGAACGAGCGCACGCCGTCACGGCACGGCCACCCCGCACAATGCGCGGCTGTGTCTGGTCCCATCGCCCTGGTCGGCAGCGGGGAGTTCACGCCGGCGACTGCGGACGTCGACAGAGCCCTCCTCGATGGGCGTGCCGGCCGCGTGGTGTTTCTCCCGACCGCGGCGGCGCTGGAGGGTGATGAACGGATCGCGTACTGGGTCAATCTCGGGCGGGCTCACTACGCGCGCCTCGGCGTCGACGCGTTGCCGCTCATGGTCATGGATCGCGGCGATGCCGACCGTGCAGACCTCGCCGCGCAGGTCGAGGGCGCCAGCCTCGTCTACCTCTCAGGAGGTGATCCCACCTACCTTGCCAAGACGCTGGTGGGAACGCGCGTTGGCGCGGCGATCAGCGCGTCGTGGCTGCAGGGCGGTGCCGTCGCCGGGTGCTCCGCCGGGGCGATCGCACTGACCGACACGGTGCCGGACATCCGGCGGGGCAGCCCTTCCGTGCCCGGGCTCGCCCTCGTGCAGGGGATGATCGTGCTGCCGCACTTCGACCAGATCGAACGCTGGATGCCCGGCACGATACGGCTGGCGCTGGACGCCACGCCTTCGGGCGTGCACCTTGTCGGTGTCGACGAGGAAACAGCCATCGTCGGCGGCCCGCGGCAGTGGCGGGTGATGGGTCGCCGCCACGCCTGGGTGCTGACGACCGCAGACGAGCCCGAAAGCTACGCGGCAGGCGAGGTGTTGTCGCTCGCCTGACCGGGCGTATAACTCCTGATGTGGAGCTCCGCGGGCCATTCGGCCGCCTCATCGGCGCGCTCTTGAAACTATTCCGGCGGCGCCGCGCCACGCACGGTGGTGAACGCGACAAGCGGTGAGCCGCCCATCGGTGCCGGTGTCCCCGCCCGACCGAAGCGTCCGACTCCGACTCTCAGCGCTGCAGCCGAAGCGGAGGTGCCTCACGAGCCAGAGACTGACAGCGGGTCCTGAGGTCATGACGTGATCTTGTGGCGCTCCAGCAGGCCGCGGGCGATGATCAGCTTCTGGATCTCGTTGGTGCCCTCGCCGATGATCAGCAGCGGCGCGTCGCGGTAGAGCTGCTCCACCTGGTACTCCTTGGAGAAACCGTAGCCGCCGTGGATGCGCATCGCCTCGGTGACGCACTCGAAGCAGGTCTCGGTGGCGAAGAGCTTGGCCATGCCGCACTCCACATCGGCGCGCTCGCCGGCGTCCTTCTTGCGCGCCGCCATCAGGGTCATGAGGCGCGCCGCGGTGATCTTGGTGGCCATCTCCGCCAGCTTCAGCTGGATGGCCTGGTGCTTGGCGATCGGCACACCGAAGGCGTGGCGCTGCTGCGCGTACTCGATCGACAGCTCGAAGGCACGCTGAGCCACGCCCACCCCTCGGGCGGCGACATTGACCCTGCCGACCTCGATGGCGGCCATCATCTGCTTGAAGCCCTCGCCCTCGACGCCACCGAGCAGGTTGGTGGCCGGCTGGCGGTTGTTCTCGAACACCAGCTCGGTGGTCTCCACACCCTTGTACCCGAGCTTCTCGATGCGCTTGGTGGACCGGAACCCCTCGTACGTCTTCTCGGCGAGGATGCAGGACATCCCGCTCCACGTCGGCTTGGCGTCGGGGTTCGTCTTCACCAGGGTGGCGACAACAGTTGAGTGCTCACCGTTGGTGGCCCACATCTTGGTGCCGTTGATGACGTAGTCGTCGCCGTCGCGGGCCGCCCGGGTCTCGATCGCCTGCACATCACTGCCGCAGTTGGGCTCGCTCATGGAGAAGGCGCCGTGCATCTCGCCTGTGGCCATGGCCGGAAGGAAGCGCTGCTTCTGCTCGTCGGTGCCGAACTTCTCGATGAGGAAGCTGACGATGAAGTGTGTGTTGATCACACCGGTGATCGACATCCAGCCGCGGGCGATCTCCTCGCAGCACATCGCGTACGTCTCATAGTCGAGGCCGGAGCCGCCGTACTCCTCAGGGATGGCGAACCCGAAGAAGCCCAACTCCTTCATCTTGGCGACGATCTCCGTGGGGTACTCGTCGTCGTGCTCGAGCTGGTGGGCGGTGGGCATGATCTCGCGCTCCACGAAATCGCGGACCATGGCCACGATCTCGCGCTGCTCGGGGCGGACCTCGACAGTCATGGCGCGGAGTCTACGGTCGCAGGACGTTCTCCCGGATCGGCAGAGCCGCAGGCCACAGCCAGACACCGCTGCCGGGTCAGCTCGACCGCCCGCGGGTCGATGTCCGCCGCCAGCACAGCGCACCCGGCGCGCAGCGCGGCCACCGCCGACGAGCCACTCCCGACAAAGGGATCGCAGACCGTCATCCCGGGCTCGGCGCTGCCGGCCAGCATCCGCGAGAAGAGCGCCACTGGCTTCTGAGTCGGATACGCGCCGCGGTGGATGCGCTTGATCGCCCAGACATCGGGAAGGTCGCGACGCGAGAGGCGGCGGCGGCCTTTGGTGGCGAATACCACGGTCTCGTGGCGGCGCCGGAAGTAGTGGCCCATGCCGAGGTTGACCTTGTCCCAGACGATCAGGTTCTTGACGGCGAACACCTCGCGCATGAGGTGGCC
>DAIUFS010000066.1:0-8468 GCA_036844485.1 Candidatus Dormiibacterota bacterium
CGCGCGTTCATCACGGTGATGTGACCCTGGCGGTAGTCCCACATCTCCACGCCCCACGCCGCAGCCAGGTCGGCGATCGGCTTCGGGCCCACGATGAGGTCAAGCTCCGGACGCACCAGGGTGATGTTCGCGGCCGGGGTCCGCGGGACCAGGTAGCGCGGCACCAGCGGTGCCAGGGCGGCGTCGAGCATGGCGCGCGCCTGCGCCCTGTCCTCCCCCCAGGCGCCGCCGCTGCTGGCGGTGAGGCCGAGGCGGCGCGCCAGGTTGTGCGGCATGTTCTCGAGAAAGGTGGTGGGGGGATCGCAGAGCGGCGCCACCACCACGGCGCAATCGAGCCGCACCTGGGCGGCCAGTAGTGAGGCGATCAGTCCCCCGAGGCTGACCCCCATGACGGCAACCGTGGGGGTGACGTGCTCGCGCGCCCACTCCACCAGGGCCGCGGCATCCTCGACGGCCTGCTGCACGGTGGCGCGGATCCTCGCAGGGTCACTGCCGAAGAAGCCGTCCCCACTGTTGCGCCCGGGGACGCGCCGGCGGAGGTGGAAGGGAAGGTCGATGAGGATGGTGTGCGCGCCCCGGGCTCGCAGCCGCCGGGCCATGAGCGCGTCCCAGAACGGGATCGGCACCGCGTAGCCGTGGACGATGAGGATCAGCGGGGCATCGGGCGGGGCCCACGGGTTGATCTGGGCGGTGGCGATCAGCTTGGCGGAGCCAGGATGATCCCCGGGCCCGGTGCTGGGGCCCTCGAGCCGGAGCTCCCGGCTTCTCCTGTGCTGCCACTCAGCGGTCGCAACCACGGGGGCGGGATGGTGGACGCCGCTCCTGTCCCAGAACTCCTGAGGGCTGGCGGGGTCGCGCACCAGCGCTGCCGCCATCTCGTAGCGCATGGCGCCGAGACGCCAGAGCACCGCCGAGTCGATGCCGCGGAAGGCTCGATCGCGGCGCACGGTCCGCCGGTCCACCAGGCTGTCCTCCATCGCACTCAGCGTATACGTCCCGGCCGCCTGGGCGGCCCGGATTGACAGCATTCGACGCATTCGTCACCGTGTGCGCGATCGGCCGCCGCTCAGCAGGGTCCCGCGGCAGCAATGGAGGCGGTGCGATGAAGGGGTTCAGGGAGTTCATCCTGCGCGGCAACGTTGTGGGGCTTGCCGTCGCCTTCGTCATCGGCGGAGCCTTCGGCGTGCTGGTGCAGGGATTCGTGAAGGACATCATCACCCCGTTGCTGGCCATTCCCGGAAGCGGCCAGGACTTCTCCAGCTACACCTTCACGGTGGGTCACGGGACCTTCCACTACGGCGACGTCATCAACCTGGTCATCGCCTTCGTGGTGATCGCCGCGGCCGTCTACTTCGCGCTGGTGCTGCCCCTGCAGAAGCTGGAAGCACGGCGGGCCGGACCCGTCACCGAGGAGACCACGCGGGAGTGCCCCGAGTGCCTTAGCAACATCCCCCGGGCGGCGCGCCGCTGCGCCTTCTGCGCGGAGCCGGTGGCGCCGGGCTGACCGGGGCGGGGTGGGGCCGGTGCCCCCGGTCGGGATCGAACCGACACCGTAGCCGGGTTTAAGCCGGCTGCCTCTGCCAATTGGGCCACGGGGGCGCGCAGAGCGTACCGCTGGGACAATGCTCCGCCCGCGACGATGGTGCCGCGGGGCTGCGTAGACTCGGCGAGCAGATGTTCGGTCGCCGCGGTCGCCCCGATTCCACGTACGTCCGCAGCCAGGCCAGGAGCGGCCTGCCGGTGGCGCCCGACGTGGTGGCGCGCGGGCTGGTCATGAGCCTTCTCGAGGCCGGGGACGACCCCCGCGAGCGCCGCCGGCTCGGGCAGATGCTGGTCGACACTCTCGACGAGCTCGCCGGCCTGCCGGAGTGCGCGGTGGTGGTCGCCGACCGGCCCCAGGTCCACCAGCACGACGGGCGCCGGCTCCAGAGCAAGACGTACGGGTACTACCGGTGCCGGTTCGTCGACGGGTCGATCACCGAGGCTCGCATCCGCATCTACCACCGCACTGCCGTCCGCCAGCAGGTGATCTCGGCCAAAGTGTTCCTCAACACGCTGCTCCACGAATGGGTGCACCACTTCGATTTCGCCGGGCTGCGGCTGGCCCGGTCGCCGCACACCGCGGGCTTCTACGCCCGCCTACGGGCTCTCGCCGAGGCGCTCGACGTTGGCTTCGTCCTGCCCCCTGAGCCCGACACCGGCAACGGTGGCGGGCGGCCACCGGCGGCATCTGCCAGCGACGTCGAGGTTCGCTGAGCCCATCACAGTCGGGGAGCGACAAGCGAGGCGACGGTGGTGAGGCGACGGTGGGAATCGAACCCACGATGGAGGTTTTGCAGACCTCTGCCTTACCACTTGGCTACGTCGCCGCGGCGCACGGCACCGGCGCGTAGGGTAGCGCGGCTCCACCCCGGTGGCGGCGTTCGCCACCGGGGGAGCCGGGTGGTGATCAGCCGGCTAGCAGCTCAGGTGATCGAAGCTGAGGTGGGGCGGCCCGAAGGGGAACGTTGCGGGTGTCCAAGCGGTGTGCGAGTTGTCGTGGATGCTCAGCGGCGGACCGCTGGCAGACGTTGCGCTGATGTTGATGGTGTCGCTGAACACCGCGTTCTGCTTGTTGCCTGACCCGCCAAACCACTCGGTGATGTTGCCGCTGTAAGCGGGAACTGACGCGTCCGGCGTCGCTCCCGGGATGAGCACAGGGTTGTTGGGATCGGTCATGTCCACCTGGTCGGGCGCGTAGACGGTGAAGCTCACCTGCCCGGTGAAGGTCGAGGTGAACCAGAAGTCGCCGGCCTTGTTGACGTTGGTGTGCTCCACGCCGTTCCCGGAGCCGGCGATCACGACGAAGTCCGTGGACACAAACGAGGGGCACGAAGCCGACGGCGGCAGCGGCGTCCCGAGGATGTAGACGTCGCTGTAGTGGGCGGTCTGCGAGCAGGGAATGGCAGTGCCCGGACTGCCGCAGGTCAGCTGTGGAGCGACGTCGGCCTTGACGTCCTTCACCACCGCCAGCTGAAGAGCCAGCGCGCCCGCGGCGGCGAGAATGATTGCCATGCGTACTGGTCTGATGTGCATCGCTGTGGTCCCTTTGTGTGACCGGCTGCGTCAGCGAGCCGGCGGCTTGTATCTGCCCGGGACCGTATCCGGCGCCGTCCGTCACCGCATCACGGAAACCCGTGATTCTTGGCTCCTGACTGGGCAGCCGTCCACCCCGCCACCTGAGCGCGGCTGCGCAGGTCGAGCTTGGTGAGGATGTGAGAGACGTGGCTCTCGACGGTGTTCTCGCTGAGGAAGAGCCGGCGGGCAATCTCCGCGTTGGAGAGCCCGGCCGCGATCAGAGCTGCCACCTCGTTCTCGCGGCGCGAGAGAGGCGAGCCCCCGCCAGCCTGGCCGCCGCGCGCCGCCTGGCTGCGAACCCCCGCACGTCGCAGCAGGGCACGCGCCTCGGCGACGAGCTGTTCGCTGCCGAGCTGCTCGCCGAGACGGCTCGCCGTCATCGCCGCCTCCACCGCCTGCTCACGCTGGCCGGCCTTCAGCTCGACCGCGGCCAAGGCCAGCTGCACCTCGGCCTCGCGCGCGCTGCAGGGCATCGCCTGGTACGCGTCGCGTGCCGCCGCGAGCAGCCGGCGCGCTGTGTCGGGGTCAGCGGATGCCAGGGCGCTGAGCCCCTCGCAGAAGCTGAGCGCGGCGCCATCGTGGCGGTGGCCGCCGGGAGTGGCTGCCTCGGCCACGGCCGCCACCCAGGCCCACAGCCGCTCAGTGTCCCCAGTCGCAAACAGCGCCCGTGCCAGGTCGGGGCTCGCGTACCAATGGGGCTGGACCGAGCCGCCGGCACGCAGCATCCGCCGGAACCAGGGCATCGCCCCATCGATCCCGCTGTGCAGCCGCCCCCGGGCTGAGGCGGCCGTGGCCGGGGTGATCCACTGTGGCTCACCGGTGCCCTCGGCGAGGGCCACGGCTTCGGCGGCGCACGCGGCCGCCTCCTCCCAGTTGCGATGACGCTCATGCACCTCATGGAGGGCGAGCAAGGCCATCACCCGCGACGGCGGGCTCCGCGTCTCGTCGAGGATGGCCGCGGCGGTTTGTGCGGCTGCCTCCAGTTCGCCGGCGACAGCCTGCACCCAGGCGACCGCCGCCCGGTAGGCGATGGCGTTGACCGGTCGCACCGCTTCGGCGATCGCGACGGCACGTTCCAGCAGCGCCCGCGCCCGGCGCAGATCGCCCGGCCACCACAGCGCCGCAAAGCCGGCGTCGGCCACCGTGACGCATTCCACCGACGGGTCGCCGGAGTGCTCGGCGGCATCGATCGCGGCCACATATCGCTCGGAGCGTTGTGCATCGCCACGACCGAGCAGAGCTTTGAGGGTGAGTAGCTCGACAGAGTCCCGCACACGACCGATCCCGCCATCGACCAGTTCGCTGCCGCGCTCGAGCAGCCGGCCGGCCGCTTCGGTCTCGTCGCGGTTGGCATGAGCGCGAGCCAGCTCCAGGAGGATGCGCAGCTCCCATTCATCCCCACGCCCGCGCACCAGGTCGTACGCCTCTCGCCACGACCGCGAGGCCGCTGCGCTGTCGCCGCGCCACCACGTCATGACCGCCTCGACGACGAGCAGCCGGGCCAGCGCCAGCGCGTCGCCGTGCCTGCGAGCCAGTCGGGCTCCCTCGGCAACCATGGTGTCCGCCGCGTCGGGGGCGGCGGATCGCAGCGTCTCGGCGGCCTCGACGAGGACCTGCAGCCGGTCATCGACACCGCCTGACAGGATCAGCGCTTGGTCATATCGGTGCTGGCACTCGGTGACACCGCCACGCTCTGCAGCGAGGCGCGCGGCGGTCAGCGCGTAGTCGCGCGCGGCCGCGGTGTCGCCTGCGGCGGCGTGGTGGTCGGCCACCTCGCCCGCGCGTTCCTGAGCGCCTGCGGCCAGAGCCGCGGCGATGCGCCGGTGCGCGTCGCGGCGCGCGGGCCCGCGGAGGTCGCCGGCCACCGCCTCGCGGGTGAGCGCGTGGCGGAATGCGTACGCGTGACGGCCCCCGTCGCGGCGCTCAACCACCAGCTGCCGCTCCATCCCCCGTGCCAGGGCGGAGTCAACCGTGGCCGGGTTCGCACGCGCGACGCTCCCGATGAACGCCGGGTCGATGGTGTCGCCGGCCAGAGCGGCCAGACAGAGGAGCTCCCGACTCGCGGCATCCATGTCGTGCAGCCGCGTGAGCACGCTCTCGCGGATGCTGGCTGGGAGCGATGCGGCGTCGAGGTCGAGCCCGTTTCTGTTCGCCCGTGTCTGCCCCGTATTGTCCTCCTCCTGCCCCACCAGCGACGAGCAGAGCTCTTCGACGAACAGCGGATTGCCCCGCGACCGTGCCGCGATGGTCCGGATCACTCCCTCGGCGGCGCGATCCTCACCGAGCATCGCCGTGACCATGGCCCCGACGTGGGTGGCGTCGAGCGGCCGCAGCGCCTGGATCGAGCTCCTCGGCGACCGCTCCACCTCGACAAGCAGCGGTTGTAGCGGATGACCCTCGCCGACCTCGTCGTCGCGATACGTGGCCACCACCCAGAAGGGCAGGTCGTCGCATTCGCGGAGCAGATGGGTGACCACGCGGATGGTGTCGCCGCCCGCCCAGTGGAGGTCCTCCAAGCAGAGCAGGCCGCGCTCGGCCTCGAGCACACGCACCAGGACGCTCACCACGGCAGCGTCGATGTGGTCGGCGTCGATGTCGAGGGCGCGCAGCGGCTCACCGGCCTCGGCCATCTCCGGGAGCAGGGTGGCGGCCAGCCGAGCCGTGCCTCGGAAGAGATCCCGCGTCTCCACGCGGTCGCGACGGCGCAGCGCGCGCCGCAGCAGCGCGACGAACGGCTCGTACGGGATGGAAGCACCGGCATGGCAGCCGGCAACCAATACCGGCTGGGCGTGGGCTCGCGCCGTCGCGGCGGCCTCCGCGGCCAGCCGGCTCTTGCCGATGCCCGCCTCGCCGCCGACCAGCACCACGCACGGGCTGTCGGGATCTCCGCGCGCCGCGGCTCGGAGCGCCGCGATGGGGCCACTGCGACCGACGTGGATCGGGCAGTGGGTGCGCGTCGCCGGAGGCCTGGGGTCCTGGCTCATCGCGGCTGCTCGAGGGCGACCGGCGACCCACGCCCGTTCAGGATCGCGACAATCATCCGCATGCTGAGCACCGCTGACGACCTTGCCACACGCGCCGCCGCCGTGCTCCCCGGCGGGGTGACCCACGCTGCCCGCGCGTACTCGCCGCCGCTGTACGTGGCCAGGTCGGAGGGCTCCCACAAGTGGCTGGTCGACGGTCGCGAGCTCATCGACTACACGATGGGACACGGGGCCCTCCTCCTCGGTCACGCGCATCCGGTGGTGGTGGCCGCAGTGCAGGAGCAGGTGGCACGCGGCACCCATTACGGCGCGGGCCATCCGCTCGAGGTGGAGTGGGCGGAGCGGATCTGTGCCATGGTCGCGTCGGTGGACGAGGTGCGATTCACCGCCTCGGGCACGGAGGCGGCCATGCTGGCTCTGCGGGTGGCACGCGCCGCCACCGAACGCGACCTGGTGGTCAAGCTCGACCAGCACTTCCACGGTTGGTACGACGGGGTCAGCGTCAACCTCGAGAACGGCGTGGCCCGCCCCGATACGGGGGTGCCAGCGGCGGAGCTGGAGACCACGGTGGTGATCCCGGCGGATGATGTCGCCGCCCTTCGCACCGCGCTGGACGGCGAGCCGGTGGCCGCCGTCATCTTCGAGGGATCAGGGGCGCGGTACGGGCACCACCCCCTGCAGCCGGGGTACGCCGACGCGCTCCGCGGCGAGTGCGATCGCACCGGCACCGTCCTGGTCATCGATGAGGTGGTCACCGGGTTTCGGGTGGCCAGCGGGGGCATGCAGTCGCTGCTCGGGATCCGCCCCGACCTCTCGCTGTTCGGCAAGGTGATGGCCGGCGGGTTGCCGGGAGGAGCGCTGGGCGGCCGCCGTGACCTCATGGAGCTGCTGGCCACCACGATCGCGCACCCTGGCACCTTCAACGCCAACCCACTGACAGCCGCCGCCGGCATCGCCACCCTCGACGTGTGCGCGAGCGAGGCGCCCCAGCGTGCGGCCACCCAGGCTGCGCTGCGACTGGAGACAGGCTGGCGTGACGTCCTGCGCCGCCGCGACGTGCCGGGACGGGTCTGGCGGCTGGCCAGCATCGTCCATCTCGAGCTCTCCGACCCCGACCAGCAGGCGACCCTGGCGACCCGCCTGCGCGCTGAGGGAGTCGACCTTCTCCACACCAGCGCGTTCGTCTCCGCGGTCCACAGCGAGGAGGACATCCTCAGCACCGTGGTCGCGCTCGACCGGGTGCTGACTCAGCCCGCCAGCTAGTGCGTCAGTCGACACCGAACATCGGGGGGCCGGCGGGCGCGGAGGGAGGAGGATCGTCCTCAGTCAGATCGGTCCCGAACATCGGAGGCCCGGCGGGCGCGGCGCGAGGAGGTTCGTCCTTGGTCAGGTCGGTCCCGAACATCGCAGGGCCGCCGGGAGCTGAGCTGGTGCCGTGCCGAGCGGATCGTCGCGCCTCCACCGCGGCCCGGATGGCGGCGAGACGCGCGGCGATGTGCGCCTCTGCGCCGTACTCGGTGGGCGTGTAGTAGTGGTGGTCGCGCAGCTCGTCGGGGAGGTGCTGCTGATCGACGATGGCGTCGGCCTCGTCGTGGGCGTACCGGTATCCGCTTCCGAATCCCATGCCGCGGGTCAGGGAGGTCGACGCGTTGCGCAGGTGCAGCGGCACCGGCTGATGGAGCGTCTCGCGCACGTCGTCCACCGCGGCGACATAGGCGCGCATCGCGCTGTTGCTCTTGGGGGCCGTGGCAAGGTACAGCGCCGCCTCCGCCAGGGGAAGGTATCCCTCAGGCATGCCCACGAAATGCGCAGCCTGCTGCGCCGCCACCGCAACCCCGAGCGCGGCCGGATCGGCGAGGCCCACGTCCTCGGCGGCGAGGATCACCATTCGGCGGGCGCAGAACATGGGGTCCTCCCCGGCCTCCAGCATTCGAGCCAGCCAGTAGATCGACCCGTCCGGGTCGCTGTCGCGCATCGACTTGATGAAGGCCGACGCCAGCCAGTAGTGCTGGTCACCGGCGCGGTCATACAGCAGCGACGGGTTCTGCAGCGCGCCCTCCACCGCGGCCACGTCGATGAAGGAGCGGCCCTGCGCATCCCGAGTCGCCGCTGCGGCCAGTTCGAGTGCGTCCAATGCCACACGTGCGTCGCCGCCACTCAGCCCGATCAATCGCTGCCGTGCGTTCGGTTCGAGATGCACCGCACTGCCGCCGAGCCCGCGCTCGATGTCGGCGATGGCGCGATCGACGAGAGTGCCCAATGTCGCCTCAGCCAAGCCCTCCAGGCGAACCACCCGGGCGCGAGAGAGCAGAGCGGCGATGACCTCGAAGCTGGGATTTTCGGTGGTGGCGCCGAGCAGGGTGACGA
>DAIUFS010000067.1:0-8351 GCA_036844485.1 Candidatus Dormiibacterota bacterium
GCAAGCAGACCTTTGACGCGGTGATCCGGCGGGGCACCGAGAACGTCGTCGCCGCTGCCAGGACCGCGGGCGTGGCGCACCTGCTGTATTTCAGTGCCATCGGGGCTGACCCCGACCCGCGCTTTCCATACCACTACGCCAAATGGATGGCGGAGCAGGCGGTTCGCGCCGGCGGCTCGGGCTTTACCACGCTGCGCTCGAGTCTCATCTTCGGTCCTGGCGATGGGTTCTTCACCACGCTGAGCGCGCTGGTGCGCTACAGCATCCCCGTGGTCCCCATCGCCGGTGACGGCGGGGCGCTCTTCCAGCCCATCTCCGTCGATGACGTGGTGCGCTGCATCGTGATGTCGCTGGAGCGGGGGCCGTCGATGAGCACGATCGAGATCGGTGGGCCCGAGCTGCTCAGCTACGAGGGTATCGTCGACATCATCCACGACGCCATCGGGGCAGGCATACGCATCAAGGTGCACGTGCCCGTCCCGGCCCTCATGCCGGTGGCAGCGGTGATGGACAAGGTGCTGCCCAACCCGCCGGTGACGCCGGCGCAGCTGCGCATGCTGGCGCGCAGCAACATCACCCGCATCGACGCCGTGCGCCACGCGTTCGGGTTCTCGCCCATCCCGTTCAGCGAGAACGCCGGATACCTGAACGAGCGGTGACAGCGCTCAGTGACCGGCTGCGTGAGCTGGGGCTGACGCTGCCCCAGGCCCAGGCACCGCTGGCCACCTACGTGCCCGCGCGGCGCGCCGGCCAACTTCTCTTTCTGTCCGGCCACGTGGCCCGAGCCGGCGGCGCCGTCGTCGCCGGTGTGGTGGGCGACGATGTCGACACCACCGCGGCGCAGGGCCTGGCCCGCGCCATCGCTCTCGACCTGCTCGCCAGCGCCGCGGCAGCGCTGGGATCCGCCGACGCCATCGGCGGGGTGGTGCGGATCACCGGGTACGTGCGCAGCGCGCCGGGCTTCGACGGCCAGCCCGCTGTCATCAACGGTGCCTCCGACCTGTTCGTCGAGCTGTTCGGGGAACGCGGACGCCACGCCCGCAGCGCCGTCGGCGTCAATGAGCTGCCCCTGGGCGCCGCGGTGGAAATCGAGGCCATCTTCGAGATCGACGGCTGACTCACGCCTGGGGCAGAACCAGCGGCCTCTTGACCAACTCCTCGAGCACGAAGATGGTCTGGGTGGCGCGGATCTCCTCGCTGGCCTGGAGGCGCTCGAGGACGACGTCGCGGAGCGTTTCGACATCGGGCACGCGCACCACGAGCAGCGCGTCGTACTCGCCGGTGGTGAACGCGCAGTACTCCACCTCCGGCATGGAGACGAGGCGGCGGCGCAGCGACCGCCAGGCGGGCTGCTGACCGGAGACGAGCACCAGGGCCGTGATCCCCAGGCCCACCCGGGCGGGGTTGACCCGCACGGAATAGCCCTCGATGACGCCGCTCTCCCTCAGGGCGTCGAGACGCGTGTAGGTGGCCGCACGGGAGATGCCGATGCGCTCCGCAAGCGTGGCCACGGAGAGGCGGCCGTCAACAGAGAGGACTTCGAGGAGGCGGCGGTCGGTGGCGTCGAGCGGCGGTGTGGCAGATTGTGAACGCGAGGCGCGATTGGGAGGGCTTGAACTGGACACAGTGCTGCTATTGTGCAGAGAGCCTAGCAATCTGTCCAGCAAACTCGGGCGTTGTTGGACAGATGTGTCCCCTGGGGCCACACTTTCCTCCTGGTTCTTGAAACGTCCTAGGCTCAGGAGGCCGAAGCATGTCCACCGTTGTCAGCGAGGTGCCGGGCACCGCGGCCGCGTCCGATTGGGACACCTTCTTGGAGCAGGTTCGCGAGACGGTGATGAGCCATCCCGTGGTCACCAACAACGAGTACTGCATCTGGTTCGACAGGGGCGAGGCCAGCCGCGACCAGGTGCGCGACCTGGTGCAGCAGTTCTCGGTGTTCAGCAACCTCTTCATCGTCGCCCAGCTGCTCAAGACGATCAACGCGCCGACCATGTCGCAGGCGCGTGAGTCGTGCGAGATTCTGGTCAACGAGCTCGGCGTCGTCTTCAACAGCGGTCGCACGTCGCCGTCTGCCGGTGGCGCCACGAGCGAGGCGGACAAGGACCGAGAGGGCGATCCCGAGCTGGTGTCCACCGAGGGCACCGTCGACGGCGGCGTGTACCGATTCAACGCCCGCCACTTCGAATGGCTGGTCAAGGTGGGCGAGGCGGTCGGCCTCGGGTTCGACGACCTCGGCAAGCGCAAGTTCGGTCGCCAGGAGACGCTCTTCTTCTGTGACGAGCTCTCGCGCATCTACGGCAGCGATGACCCCGACATCGCCGAGGGTGCCAGCTTCGCCGTGGAGCACTGGGCGGCCGCCGGTTTCTGGAAGCAGCTGATCAACGGCCTCGACAGCTTCAAGAACCGCGAGTGCCCCGACCTGCGCCTCGCCTTCTTCACCTGGCACGACCGCGTCGAGGATCAGCACGCGGCCCACACCATGGATGAGCTCGAGGGCGCCTTCAAGCGGCCGGGCTTCGATCAGCAGAAGTTCCTGGACGGTGCGGCCGAGATGCTCAACGGGGTCAAGGCATTCTGGGACGGCCTCGAGGAGCGCCGCAAGCAGCTGGAGCCGGCCGCCGCATGAGCAACGCGCTGGAGACGCCGGTCGAGATCGGCACGCCGGTGCTCGAGGGCACCGACCACGTCGAGCTCTGGGTGGGCAACGCCCGCCAGGCGGCGTACCACTACCGCAACGCGTTCGGGTTTGACGTGATCGCCTACGCCGGCCCGGAGACCGGGGTGCGCGACCGCGCCTCATACGTGCTCCAGCAGGGCAAGGTGCGGCTCGTGCTCACCGCCCCGCTGCACCCCGAGGGCCCCATCGCCGAGCACGTGCGCCTCCACGGCGACGGGGTGCGCGCCATCGCGCTCCGTGTCGAGGATGCGCGCGCGGCGTATGAGGCGGCCACCGCTCGCGGGGCGCGCGGCGTCGCAGAGCCGGTCACCGTCACCGACGAGAGCGGCGCCATCACCTTTGCCTCGGTGGCCACCTTCGGCGACACGGTGCACCACTTCGTGGAGCGCAACGAGTACACAGGCGCGCACTGGCCGGGCTATCGCGACGACCGCCGCAGCGGTGGCGGAGTGGGACTGCGCTTCATCGACCACACCGTCGGCAACGTCGAGCTGGGCAACATGGACGACTGGGTGACCTTCTACTCCGAGGTGTTCGGGTTCAACGTCTTCCAGGAGTTCGACGAACACGACATCGCCACCCAGTACAGCGCGTTGCGCAGCAAGGTGGCGCGGGACCCGCGCAGCATGGTCACCTTCCCGATCAACGAACCGGTCGTGGGCATCAAGGCCTCGCAGATCCAGGAGTACCTTGACTACTACCGCGGGAGCGGCGTGCAGCACATCGCCATGCACACCGACGACATCGTCAGCACCGTGGCCGCGATGCGCGACCGGGGCGTCGAGTTCCTCAGTGCGCCGCACTCGTACTACGAGGCACTGGGCGACCGTGCCGCCGGGATCGATGAGGACCTCGACCGGCTCGAGGACCTCAGTGTCCTCATCGACCGCGACGACGACGGCTACCTCCTGCAGATCTTCACGCGCCCGGTGGGCGACCGGCCGACGCTGTTCTTCGAGGTGATCCAGCGCAAGGGCTGCAGGGGTTTCGGCAAGGGGAACTTCAAGGCGCTGTTCGAAGCCATTGAGCGCGAACAGGCGGCGCGCGGCAACCTCTAATCTCCACCGGGTGAGAATCTACCGTCGCCTCGGGGAGCTGCCCCGCAAGCGCCACATGCGCTTCGAGGTCGATGGCACGCCCATCTTCGAGGAGCTCTTCGGCCGCGAGGGGTTCAGCGGCCCCTCGTCGCTGCTGTACCACCGCAACATGCCCGAATCGGTCCACAACATCAGCGAGGGCCCGGCGGAGCTGATGGCACCCGAGCGCGAGCAGGTTCACGAGCACGCCCACCTCCAGGGATTCAACCTCCAGCCTGACGGTGACGTGGTCAGCGGCCGCAAATGGCTGCTGGTCAACGACGACATCCAGATTGGACTGGCATTCCCGATAAGGCAGCAGGAGGTGCTCTGCGTCAACGCCAGCGCCGACGAGGTCCTCTTCGTGCACCGTGGGGCTGGCGTCGTGCACACGCAGTTCGGCCGGCTCCCGTTCAGCAAGCACGACTACGTGGTCATCCCGCGCGGCACCATCTATCGCGTCGAGCTCAGCGCCCTCGACGACGTGCGCATCCTCGTCCTGGAGGTGGCCGGCCTGGTGGACTCGCCGGACCGGTATCGCGCCCACAACGGCCAGCTGACCGAGATCGCCCCGTACTCGGAGCGCGACTTCCGCGGTCCCGAGGACCTCGAGACGGGCGCAGACGGACCGGCGGAGGTATGGCTGAAGCGCGCCGGCAGGGTGAGCCGGTACCGGCTCGACCACCACCCGTTCGACGTCGTCGGCTGGGACGGGACCGTCTACCCGGTGGCCTTCAACATCCACGACTTCGAGCCGCGCGCCGGCCGCTTCCACGTGCCACCACCGATCCACCAGACCTTCCAGGCACGCAACGTGGTGATCTGCTCCTTCGTGCCTCGCAAGCTCGACTGGGACCCGGACGCCGTCATGCTCCCCTACCACCACAGCAACCTCGACTCCGACGAGGTTCTCTACTACGTCGACGGTGATTACGCAGCGCGCCGAGGGGTCAAGCAGAGCTCGGTCACTCATCACGTCGGCGGCGTTCCCCACGGCCCTCAGCCAGGTGCCCTCGAGGCCTCGTATGACAGGCCGCGCGAGACCAACGAGCTGGCCGTCATGGTCGACACCTTCCGTCCCCTTCATCGCACCGAGGTGGCGCGTCAGCTGGTGGACCGCGAGTACCCATTCTCGTGGCACACCGGTGGAATGCGCGGCACTGACTCGATCGCCTGAGCCGGCGGCGGTGAACGGCTCGCCGCTGTCGCGATGGGCCACCGCGCAGGTTGAGGCGGGGGGGTGGATCCGGCGGATGTTCGCCGAGGGCCAGCGCCTGCGCACCGAGCACGGCGACGATGCCGTCGACGATCTCTCGCTGGGACAGCCGCTCGATGCGCCGGCCGTGGTCCGCGAGGCCTTCACGCGAGCGGCCGCTGAGTTCTTCCCCGGACGCCACGCCTACATGCCCAACCTGGGCTACCCTGAGGTGCGCGAGCGCGCCGCCGAGGACGTCGGCTCACCCGGCGTCACCGCTGCCTGCATCACCATGACGGGCGGCGCCGCCGGTGCGATCTGCCTGGCGCTGCGCGCCTTCATCGACGCCGGCGACGAGGTGGTGGGGATCGCGCCGTATTTCCCCGAGTTCGCCCCCTACTGCGAGACCGGTGGGCTCTCGTTCGTGCCGGTGCGCGCTCATGACGACAGCCTGCGTGTCGACATCGATGCGCTGGTGCGGGCCCTCACCGAACGCACCGCGGCACTGATCATCAACACCCCGAGCAATCCCAGCGGCCACGTCATCGAGCACGACGAGATGACGGCGATCGTCGACGTTCTCGAGCACCACAACCGGCGCACCGGGCGTCGCGTCCTGCTGATCGTCGACGAGGCCTATCGCAACCTCGTGTACGAGCCGGCACGACGCGTCGAGGCGTTCGCGTACTACGAGCACTGTGTGCTGGCTCGCTCCTTCTCCAAGGACATGGGATTGGCCGGGGAGCGGATCGGCTACCTCGCGGTGCATCCATCCCTGGCCGGCGAGCAGACAGATCTCGGTCTGGAGGGGTGCATGCGCGCGCTGGGCATGGTGAACGCCCCCGCGACAGCCCAGCGCGCCCTGCTGCACCTCGATTCCTGGCAGATCAGCGTCGACCCGTATCGGGTCCTCCGCGACCACGCCCGCGACGGCGCCATCGCTGCCGGGCTCGACGTCGCCGAGCCTCAGGGCGGGATCTTCCTCTGGGTCCACAGCCCATGGCCCGATACCCTCGCCTACGTGAGCGCGCTCGCCGCCGAACGGGTGCTGGTCACTCCCGGGATCGCGTTCGCCGTTCCGGAGCGGTTCCGCGTGTGCTTCACCAGCACCGAGGAGCGGCTGGCGCGCGCGCTCGCCGCCGCCGGCGAGGTGGCCGCCCGCGGCCGGTAAACCGTGTGGCGGGAAGGGGGGGATTCGAACCCCCGGAGGGACTTAACATCCCTCACCCGCTTAGCAGGCGGGCGCTTTCAGCCTCTCAGCCACCTCCCCGTGGAGACCGCCAGTATATGGAGTGCGAAACGGGCGAGACAGTCGACGATAGGAGATGTGACAGATGCGTTGGGTGACATTCCGACGTGGCCCACAGGGAGCTGACCGCGTGGGGCTCGTCATTGACGAGCAGGTACATGCCCTAGCCGATGGCACAACGCTGCTAGGCCTGTTCGGCGATGACGGCGACCGCCTTTTCTCCGCCGCACAGACGGCGCGCGATCATCCCGCCGAGGTCCTGTCGCTCGATTCTGTCGTGCTGCGTGCGCCGATCCCGCTGCCGCCCACGGTGCGCGATTTCTATGCGTTCGAACAGCACGTCAAGACGGCACGCCAACGGCGCGGCCTGGAGATGGACTCGGACTGGTACGAGCTTCCCGTCTTCTACTTCAGCAATCCGTACGCGGTGAACGGCGACGGAGATGAGGTCGCGGTGCCACCGGGCAGCGCCGAGCTCGATTTCGAGCTCGAGGTGGCGGCGATCATCGGACGTGGCGGGTCGGATCTCAGCCCGCAGGAAGCCGAGGCGCACATCGCCGGGTTCTGCGTCATGAACGACTGGAGCGCGCGTGACATCCAGCGTCGCGAGATGAAGTTGAGCATGGGACCGGTGAAGGGCAAGGATTTCGCCACCACGCTCGGCCCCATGCTGGTCACGCCCGACGAGATCGCCAACACCCGGAGCGGGCGCGCCTACGACCTGGCCATGACCGCGACCGTCAACGGCCGCGAGTATTCGCGCGCCTCGCTGGCGGAGATCTTCTGGAGCTTCGGCGAGATGATCAGCTACGCATCCCGCGGCACACGTGTCGAACCCGGTGACATCATCGGCTCGGGGACGTGCGGGACAGGTTGCATCCTCGAGCTCGCGCTGGTGCACGGCGGTGACGCCTACCCATGGCTGCAGCCTGGCGATGAGGTGGTGCTCAGCGTCGAGCGGCTCGGCAGCCTGAGCAATCGTGTCGTCGCCGGCGCGCCGGTGCGAGCGCTGCGATGAACGACGTGTCGGCCGGCTTCGTGGAGCGGCTCGACGCCGTCGAAGCACGGCTGCGCGCGCTGGCTCCGCGCGAGGTGCCCGAGGGTGCTCTCACCGCACCCGACCCGCCGACAGGCGAGCGCTGGGAGGCGGGGCAGGTGTGGGCCCACCTCGCCGAGTTCATCCCCTACTGGCTCGGCGAGGCGGCCCTGGTGACCGAGCACGGCATGCGGGAGCCGGCTGCCTTCGGGCGCACCAAGAGCGATCCCGGCCGCCTCAGCGCCATCGAGCGCGATCGCCGCAGGGATCGCACTGCGCTGTGGAAACGCACCGCCGCCGACATCGGCCGTCTGCGCGACTTTCTGGTGGGCCTCGACGCCACAGCGTGGGACGCTCGCGGCCGGCATCCCACCCTGGGCGAGATGAGCCTGGCGAGGATCGTCGACGAATTCCTGGTGGGCCATCTCGACCAGCACGCCCTTCAGCTCGAGGAACTGCTGTCCTGAGGCTCCGCCACCGGGCGCTGACGGGTGGCCTTTGACCCCGCGTCGTCGCCGGCCCGACGGCCGACCGCGCAACGTGCTACAAAGAGCCCGACGGATGGGGTGGACGGGCGCTCCGGACGCCGCTTTGAGGCGACCGACGCGCTCCGCCCTGAGCAGCGCGGAAAAGGGACGGGGCAATCGCCAGGGTGCTCTTCGCCGACGACGATCCGGACATCCGCGAGTTCGCGCGTCTGCTCCTGGCCAAGCATGGGCACGACGTGGTGACCGCCCAGGACGGTCTCGAGGCCATCTCGATGCTTCCCCGGGTCAGTCCCGCCCTGGTGATCACGGACGTCAACATGCCGCACCAGGACGGGCTCGCCGTTTGCATCGCTGTGCGTTCCTCTCCCACCCTCCAGGGGATCCCCTTGGTCCTTCTTACGGCGCTGCCCGTCAACGACGAGCGCGTGGTGCAGGCCCGCACAACCACCAACGCGGTGGTCCTCGTCAAGACCGACATCAGCCGGCTCGGTGAGGTTGCCGACAGCCTGGTCACCGGGTCCAACGGCGCCGCTGCCTAGGGCGGAGGGATCGGGGCGCGATATCCTGATCTGGCGCGGAGGGATGCCGGAGCGGTTGATCGGAGCGGTCTTGAAAACCGCAGGCCCC
>DAIUFS010000068.1:0-7475 GCA_036844485.1 Candidatus Dormiibacterota bacterium
TGTCGACGCGATCGGCAAGCAGGTCGATGACCTTCCCCTTGCCCTCGTCGCCCCACTGTCCGCCCACCAGGATGGTGACGCTCACTGCGGCGGGAACAGTAGCAGAGGCCGATTTGCCGGCCGTCCGCGATTTGTCCCCGTCCCCGGAGTACGATCGTTGGATGGTGAACGAACCCGAGCCCGTCGATCCCGTCGACGAGGAGCTGCGTGCGCTTTTGCAGCACCCCGATGTCCGCCGGAGTCTTGACGATTTCGAGCGCCGACGCGACGCGGGTCTCGTGGGCGACGGCATTCCAAACAGCGTGGTTCGAAAGCTCCTTGGATTGCCAGCCGTAGGGGATTCCGAGCCCGAGCCTTGATCCTGGGCTGGGATCCTCCAGCCATGGAGGACCTGGCCGCTGTTCGTGTTCGGTCCAGGCGCCAGGCGTCCGCCGTAGTCGATGCCATGGAGCGAATGGCCGCGAGTGGCTTCTCCCTGGGCAAGGCCACCGACCGCCCCAGCGTCAGATATTGGCCCGTTCCACCGCTTGGCGTGTTGTACACAGTCAGCGGCGAGCAGCTGCTTGTCCTGAGGGTTGTCGACGCCCGTCGGATGCTCCAGCTGCCCTTGTTGCGGAGCCATGGCTCGGGGGTTTCGGTGCCCGCTTCGCTCTCGGCTTGGGTGACGTGGCGGGGTCCGTTTTGGCTCTCGGGGCGCGCTTCCTGGTGGCAGGCGGATTCTCATCAGCCACCGCCGCATGGGCAGCGGCCACCTGTGCCGGCGCGCGATTCGAATCGAGGTGCTGCCCCAGAAGACGCTGGAACTCGCGGGCGTTGCGGTCCATGATCCAGTGCCCCGCTTTGATCTCCTCGAACCGGTAGGGACCGGTGACGTACTTCGCCGTGCCCTCGGCCGCGCGTCGCCCGAAAAATGGGTCGCGCCGCCCCCACACGTACATGGTGGGAACGCTGACGCGGTGCTGGCGGGTGGACCTGGTGATGGCGCCGCGGTACCAGTTGAGCGGGCCGTGCAGTCCGCCGACGCGCCGCAGCTGGGCACGGTCGCGCCGCCATGAGGCCCGCGGAAGTCTCGTCAGCTGCAGGCCCAGTCCCGCGGGCGTGAGGTTGGCGAAGTTCAGCATCGCCTCGGGAACTCGCCGCACGCGGAAGAAGAGCATGTACGCGCTCCGCAGCGACTGCGATCGGCCGCGCATCGCCTCCAGCATGGCGAGGGTGTGCGGGGTCGACACGGCGGTCAGGCTGAGCAGCCGGGTGGGATGACTCCCGGCCACTGCCCACGCCAGAGCGCCACCCCAGTCGTGTCCGACCAGGTGGAATCGCTCGACATCCTGGGCGTCGGCGATAGCGAGCACGTCGGCCACCAGGTGACTCATGCTGTACGCGCTGGCCTCGGGGGGATTGGCGCCAGGTGAGTAGCCGCGCAGGTTGGGCGCGATGCTGCGGTAGCCGCGGCTCGCCAGCCACTCCATGGTCTCCCGCCACGACTCCGCGCTCTGCGGATAGCCGTGCAGCAGGATCACGGTCTCCCCATCGTCCGGCCCGGCGACCAGCGTCTCGAACCGCAGTCCGTTGGCGTGGATCTCCACCAGGGTCGGCGCCGCCATGACGAGCCAGAGTAGCGACCCGGCGGGCGTGCGCGGAGGCCGCGCTCGGAGGGCCGCGTTGCCCCGGCGTCGGCTATACACAGGCGATGGACCAGGCAGAGCCAACGCCGTTCCGCAGCCGCGCCTGGTGGCCCGCCACCGCGACGGTGGTCATCGCCGCCGCCGCGCTCGGGCTCACCCTGCTGGTGCCGCGGCTGTTCAGCGACCCGATCGGCGTCGACCCCTACGTCCTCCGCCTCAGTGCCGTCGCCACCGCCCTGGCCGTCGCCTCCCTGCTGACCCCGCGCTTCGCCCCCACCCGCCCTGTGCTCCTCGCCGTCGCCTCGATGACACTGGCGTTCAGCGTCTTCGCCGGCGGCCCGCAGTGGATCTACGACGTCTCGGGCAGCCGCTTCGACTTCAACACCCAGGTGCTGTTCGCGTCTGCGGCGGAGGCGCTGCTGACCGCGCTCGTGGCCCTGATCGCGGGGCGCCTCTCTCCGCCGGACCTGCGCCCGCTTGTGCGCCTGGGCCGCTTCGGATCGCCCGCCGCCATCGCCACCGTCCTGGGCATCGCCGTCTTCGTCGCGGTGGTGATGCTCCTGCCGGCCACGCTGCTCGGCCGCGAGGGGATCGCTCCCGTGGCGCTGGCCCGCGACCTGCCTCTCCAGGGGCCGGCGTCCGTCCTCCAGTCGTTTGCCCAGGAGCTGCAGTTCCGCGGCATCCTGCTCGGCGCCCTCGATCGCATCGCCCCCGCCTGGGCCGCCAACCTGGGCCAGGCCGCCTTCTTCGGGCTGGCGCACATCGCCGTGCAGTACCAGGGCCCGGCCGGGGCGTTCGTGCCGGTCACCATCGCGCTCGGGCTGGCACTGGGATGGGTGACCCAGCGGACCGGCTCGCTGTGGCCCGCGATCATCATCCACGCGGTCGCCGACATCGCTGTCACGGTCGCCGTCATCCCGGGGCTGTATGGCTACTGAGCGCCGCCGCTTCCCCCGCGTGCTCGCCACCCTCCCGGCACTGCTCCTGCTCGCCCTGCCCGCCACGGTCCACGCCGCCACCCCGTGGTGGGAGCCGCTGGGCTTCTCGGGCCAGCGGGTCACCGGCGTCATTGCCGAACCGGGGCTGATGGTCGTCACCGCCGCGTCGGGCGTATACACCTCCAGCGACAACGGCAAGTCGTTCCAGCTGATCGCCCCCGGCCGCCACCTCGCACTGGCGGCGCCGGCGGGCCCCACGGTTTGGCAGATCGACAGCGGCACCGTCCTCACCGCGCCGGCCGGCCATGCCCTCGCCGCGGATCCGCACGCCCCGTTCCTCGGCACCACGGCCCACCTCATCGCCGCCCCGGCCGCGGTTGCCGGCGTTGTGGTGGCGGTGGGCAGCGACAACCACGTGTGGCGCCGGGCGCCGTCGGGACAGTGGGCGACATCGTTCATCCTCCTCCCCGCCGGCGGGCTGTCGGTGCCGCCGCAGGTGACTGCTCTGGCCGCCTTCACCAGCCCGGTGACGAGCGCGGTGTACCTGGGCACCGGCGGTTACGGCGTCCTGCTCAGCCAGGACGGTGGCGGCGACTGGATCCGCGCCGATCCAGGGCTTCCGGAGAACGTGCTTGCGCTGGCCGCCGACTCGTCGGCGCGGGCGCTGTACGCGGCCACCGACCAGGGGCTGTTCGTGCACCACCTGCAGTCGTTCCCGGCGCCGCCGGTGTACCGCGACACCAGCCTGTACGTGCGCTGGCTCGGCATCGCCATCGTCGCGCTGCTGGCCGTCGCGGGTGCGGTGGTCGGTCTGCGTCTGGCGCTGCCTCGACCTACGCCGCGTGCGTGACCGTCGCGTCAGCGAGCGCTGCCGCCACCACCAGCGCGGCGCGTCGCGAGAGACGCGGCGCAGCGCGCGCAAGCCACGCGCCCTCGCGCCAGTTGCGTGGATCGAGCGCGGCTCTCGCGGGACGCTCCCATGCGGGAGAGATCTCCTGTGTCGGCGTGTCGAGCACCACGCGCACTGCGGCGACGCGCGGCACCATTCCCGCCAGCACTGCAGTCTCCATGTCGACTGCCGCAAATCCGCGCGCGGCCCAGAGCCCGCGCCCTGCGTGCGTGACCAGCGCGTCCGCCGAGAGCAACGACGCGGTGGAGGTGGGGTACCCGAGCCGCCGCGACGCCCGCTCCAGCGCCGTGCTCCATTCCGGGTCGCACGCCACTAGAACGCCGTCCTCGCGCGCCACCTGCGCCGGGATCACCACGGTGCCGCTGACCAGGTCGCCGGTCAGTCCACCAGCGAGTCCGACGCTGAGCACCACGCGAGTCGTCAACTGCACTCGGTCAAGTGTCGACAGCCCTATCCCGGCGCGCACCAGGCGCAGCTGAGGCACAAGCCGCGCAAACGGTCGCGCCTCCACACCCATGGCAACAATCACCGTCACATCACGCGGATCGAGCGGCGAGCGGGCCTCCTCCATGTCGCGGTGACGGTATCAGCGTGATTGCGCCACTAGCGACTCACTCCGCCGGCGACCGGAGCGGTCACCCCCTCCGCCGTAGCGCACGCGACGCTACAGCGGAGGGCGACCGCGGACGGTTAGGGAGCGGCCGGCGCGAGAAGCTCGGCGAAGGCGACCTCGAAGGATTCCACCTTGCGGCTGCTCGCCCCTGAGACCTCGACAGCCTTCGCGGCGATCGCCTTGGCCTCGTCTGCGCTGGCCTCTACCTCCGCCTGGGTGCCCCAGACGGTGGCCACCAGTGCCTTGCCGGTGGAGCGGTCGACCATGAGCACGACGGCGCGGGAGCCGCCCAGCCGGGATACCGCGGGCACCACCTCCGTCTCGAAGTGGCGGATGGCCTCGTCGACCTTGGCGGGGTCGCCGTCGAGGCTGCTGATGCGCACAAAGTTGCCTGCCTCGGTGGGCTGGGGCCGATGCTGGACCACCACCTCGTAGTTCTCTGCCGCCGGCTCCTGGGCGCCGAAGCGCGACATGGTGTCGCCGCGGACGCTGCTGAGCGCCGACTCGCTGGCCCGTAGTGTCTGCTCGTCCTGCCAGAACGTCACGCTCATCCCGGCGCCGGTCTGGCGGTCGACCAGCAGGCGCGCGCCGGCGTAGCCGTCCTGTTCCTTGAGCGCCGCGGCCACTCGTGACCTGTAGGCGTCGATCCCGTCGTCGACCTTCGCGGGGTCTCCGGTGACGCGAAGAACTCGTGCGTACATGCGTGCAACCTCCCACCAGTGCCAGGTCCCAAGCGGATCTGAAGGCTCGTGACTGTACTCTCCGCTGACGGATTTTTCCGGCCGCATGACAGCGGCGCTGACAAGTTCTCCGAAGGCATGCTTGGCACATGAACGTCGACTTCGGCCGCACCGCCGGTGACTACGGCCGCCACCGGGCCGGCTTCTCGGACAGCATGTTCGAGCGCCTCACCCGGTACGGCGTGGGCCTGCGTGGTCAGCGCGTCGTCGACGTCGGCACCGGCACCGGAACCGTCGCCCGCGGCTTCGCCCTGCGCGGTTGCGCCGTGGTCGGGATCGACCCCTCCGAGGAGCTCATCGGGGAGGCCAGGCGTCTCGACGCGGAGGCCGGCGTCAGCGTCGACTACGGCATCGCCAAGGCCGAGGCTACCCACCTCGGCGACGGGTCCGTCGACGTGTTCGGGGTGGTCACCGCAGCAGCACCGCCAGCGGCGTCGTCACGATGTGCACCGCCGCCGACGACGTCTCCTGCACTAGGGGTTGGGCGAGCAGCCACAGTGAGGTCATCGTGTACCCCACCATGGCCACGATCCACGGCCACTCGCTGCGTCGCGCCCGGGCAACGCTCCGCGACGTCCGCGTCAGATACCGGTGCGCCAGGACCACGGCGGCGATGTGCACGAAGATGATCAGGGCCACCTGGATGTACCAGACCACCGACGACGGCAGCAGGTTGGGGTTGATCTCGTAGCTGTCGTTGAACGGCGCGGGGAGCAGCTTGACGCCGCTGATGCCCGCGGGATTGCCGAGCAGCGGGATGAAGAGCTGGCCGTTGATGGCCAGGTATTCAGCGTTGTGGGCCACCAGGTAGCCGAAGGCGATCGGCAACAGCGAGGGCAGCAGCCCGGCGAGGACGGTCAGCGTCGACCGATCGATGCTCCCGGCACGGCGTACCAGGGCGGCGACACCGCCGAAGAGTGCCCAGGCCACCAGCACCAGCGCCGCGAAGGCAGCGGTCTCGAAGAGCTCGAACCCCACCCCGGTCAGCGACACCTGGGTGCGGAGCGTCTTCCACGCCGGGGTGGAGAGCAGGCCGTCAAAGGTCACCGACATGAGCATCAGGAGCACGAAGGTGATGCGGCTGACATGGGCCTCGAACGGCACCCGCAGGCCGCCGCCGAAGCCGCGTCTGCCCTCCGCCCCGAAGCGGAACCAGCCCAGACGTCCCCAGGTGGCGAAGAGCACGCTGAACAGCTCCCCGCGGCCCACCCAGGCCTCGGCGCCCATCAGCAATCCGGCGACGACGCTGACCAGCGCGTAGATGAGCAGCCCCCAGGCGGTGACGGCGGGCAGCGTGGCTGTGCCGTTGTAGATCAGCTCCCCGCAGGCAACCGTGAAGAAGAGGGCGACTGCGGGCCACCACCCCAGCGTGCGGGGCCAGGCGACGACGCGCTCGCCACCGATAAGGGTGCGGCGCAGCGCCGGCCTGTCGCAGGCTCGCGCCAGCGCGGCGAAGGGGTTGACGGCGCGCGTCCAGTCACCGAGGATCCCGCAGCTGATCGGCGCCGCCAACCACACCGCCAGCCAGAAGAACGTCGGCACGATGTTCTCGGCCACCGACTGCGAGCCGATCCAGCCGCAGACCATCAGGCCGATGGCGATCAGCCCGGCGATGACCCAGCGCACCGGCGCCGGAGAGCGCAGGTCGGTTCGGTCGAGGAGCCGTGCCTCGCCGCCGGTGGCGGGGGCCACCGCCCTGGGCAGGACGAGCAGGAAGGAGGCAAACACCACCAGCGCGCCCCCGAAGACGAAGAGCCAGAGGGGTACAGGGAGGTCGTAGCGCTTTCCGAAGGCGTGCGCCACCATGGGGACGAGCACGGCGCACAGTATCGCCGAGCCCCCGGGCCGGCCGGCCTCCCCAGACCGCGTTGCCGCTGGCCGCAGTAGTACTCTGCCCGCGAGCTCGCGCGCTCGTCCCATGCCCATGCCCAAACACCCATGCCGCGTGGCCGCGCTCGGCGCCGCTGCGCTCACCGCTCTGCTCGTCAGCGGCTGCAGCCTGCAGCCCGACGTTTCCACCAGGGTGCAGCCGGAAACCCGCACCGCCCAGCCGGCGCCACCCCTGAACGGCACCTCACTGACGGGCAGCCACATCGACCTCACCGCCCTGCGCGGGCACCCCGTGGTCATCGACTTCTGGGCGTCCTGGTGCGGTCCCTGCCGCGCCGAGCAGACCGACCTCAACTCCCTGGTGTCGCGCTACGCGGCGCGCGGCGTTCAGTTCCTGGGAGTCGACATCCGCGACGACTCCGCCAACGCGCAGGCGTACGCGCAGGAGTTCCACATCCAGTATCCGAGCGTGTTCGACCCGGCCAACGACATCGCCGCCAGCTTCAACGTCGACGCGCCCCCGACCACCCTGGTCGTCGACCGCTCCGGCACCATCCGTCTGCGCGAGCTGGGCACGCTGGTCGACGTCGCGGGCACGCTCAACTCGCTGCTGGGGACCGCCTGACATGGCCACCGCCACCGCTCCGCCGAAGCGCGCGCGGCGACCCGCCGCTCCACCGCCGCGACGCGGTCCCCGCCTGCGCGCGCTGCTGGGCCGCTTCTGGCACCAGTACACGCGCATGCGCACGGCCATCTACTTCCTAATCGGCATCCTGCTCATCGTGCTCATCGGCACCTTCGTCCCGCAGGAGTTCACCT
>DAIUFS010000069.1:0-6999 GCA_036844485.1 Candidatus Dormiibacterota bacterium
AAGAGACCGGGCCGGCGCGTCCACCTGGAGCTCAAGCTCATCGCCGACATCGGCCTGGTGGGATTGCCCAATGCGGGCAAGTCGACCCTGCTGGCCGCGCTCACGGGTGCCCACCCCAAGATCGCGGCATACCCGTTCACCACGCTGCACCCCAATCTCGGCGTGGCTGAAATCGGCTCCGGCGCCACCCTGGTCATCGCCGACGTGCCCGGCCTCATCGAGGGCGCCCACCGGGGCGTGGGCTTGGGCATCGACTTCCTCCGCCACCTCGAGAGGACGCGCGCTCTGGTGCACCTGGTCGACGCGACCCAGACGCCGGCGGAGGTCGACGCGGCCATCGCTGCCGTCGATGCCGAGCTGATCGCATTCAGCGAGACGCTGGCTTCCAAACCGCGTCTGGTGGTGCTCAACAAGAGCGATCTTCTGAATGACACGCAGCGCGCCGCGATGAGCGCGCGCCGCCCCGATGCGCCGCTGATCGCCGCTGCCGACCTGGACGGCACCGCTGCGGTGCTGGATCGCGCAGCGGTGCTGGTCGCCGGGGCGCGCGCCGCGCAGTTCGAGGCGGCGCTGGCGCAGCCCTCCGAGGCGGGCGAGCATCGCGTGTACCGGCACATCCCCCGCCGCCAGGCGCCGGCCATCTCACGCGAAGGCGACGTGTACCGGGTCACCTCGGCCGGGATCGAGCGATTGGTCGCCATGACCGACATGGAGAGCGACGAGGCAGTGGGACGCCTCCAGCAGAAGCTTCGCAGCGCCGGCGTCGATGCCGCTCTGGCCTCCGCCGGGTGCAGTGACGGCGACACGGTCCGCATCGGCGAACTCGAGTTCATCTACGCGGATGACGGCTGAACCGCGCCAGGTCGCCGTCCTGGGGGGCACATTCGACCCCGTGCACGTCGGGCACGTGGCGCTGGCCACCGGGGTGCGCGACCTGATCGGCGCGACCGAGTCGTGGCTGGTGCCGACGCGCGTCCCGGCACTGCGCGGAGAGCCCATCGCGCCCGCGCAGCTTCGTCAGGCCATGCTGGAGGCAGCGGTGCGGGACATTCCAGGTGTGAGCGTCCTCGACATCGAGCTTCGCCGTCGAGGCGTCTCGCACACCATCGACACGCTGGAGGTGCTCCAGCGCACCATGCCTGAGGTGGTGCCGGTGTGGATCCTGGGAGCCGACGCCGCCCGCAGCATCCACCAGTGGCACCGCAGCGCTGAGCTTCTCGACATCCTCCACGCGGTGGTGGTCCAGCGCGCAGGCGCGCCGCGCTTCGAGGCCGCGGAAGCGCGATCCCTGGGGATGGCAGCCTCGCGGACCACGGTGCTTGACCTGACCCCGCCGGCGGTGAGCGCGTCGCAGGTGCGCGGCCTGGTTGCCGCGGGGGAACCGATCACCGGTCTCGTGCCCACCGCGGTCGCCGACATCATCGCGGCCAGCGGTCTCTACCGGACGGCGGCGATGCGATAATGACCGTGGATGACGCCTGACGACCTCGCCGCCCGGATCAGCATGGCGGCGTCCGACAAGAAGGCACGGGATGTCGTCACCGTGGATCTCCGCGGCAAGACCACCATCGCCGACTTCTTCGTCATCTGCGAGGGAGACACAGATCGGCAGGTTCGTGCCATCGCTGACAGCATCGAGGAGTCCTGCCGCGAGGCCGGTGTTCGTCCGCTGTCCACCGCGGGGCTGAAGGACGCCTCCTGGGCGTGCCTCGATTTCGATTCCGTGATCGTTCACGTCTTCCTCCCCGGCGAGCGGACCTTCTACGACCTGGAGGGTCTGTGGAATTCGGTGGCCGCTGCTCGGGCGCTGTAGCAGCCGCGGGCCCCGCGGCTGTTACAGCGCTTTGACAAGGGCGGGGCAGATCCCGCCCCTCGCATGGTCGGAATCAATCCGACCACGCTCAACCCACCCCTCGGCGCGCCTCGCGCGCCGCTGTCGCTTCGCGACGGGAACCTGTGCGCTGTGGATCAGGACGGCGAGGTGGTGAAGGCTGGTGAGCCCAGCATGCTGACGATGTTGATGACCGCGAAGAGGAGCGCGATCGCGGAGGCTGCGAACACTCCGTAAACCGCGACGCGCTCCCAGAGTTGCAGGTCACGTCCTCCGACGCGGCGCAATGGTGGGAGGGCAAGGCCAACCAGTGCCCCGGTGACGAAGCCACCGATGTGGGCGATGTTGTCGACGTTGGGCACGATGAAGCCGAAGACGATGACCATCGCCGCGTAGGTGATGGCGTATTGCCGCATGGCGTGGGCGACGCCGACGGGCACGTCGCGACCCTGCACACGGCCGAGCACGAAGAGCAGACCGAGCAGGCCCATGATGCCGCCCGACGCGCCGATGGTCAGCGCGACTGCATTGGTGGCCGCGGCCACAAGGACCGACGCCAGCCCCGCGCCCACAGCGGTGATGAGAAAGGTGGCCACCAGGACGCGCCAGCCGTACAGCTGCTCCACCAGACGGCCCACCAGGTACATGGCGAACGAGTTGAACAGGACGTGCAAGGGCAACCCCGACACGCCGAGGCCGCCACCGCCGGGGTCGTGGAGGAAGGCGTACGCGACAAATCGCCACCAATCCGGCTGCACGTTGGAGACCGCGCCCATCTGGAAGAGGCCCTCGCCGCTGGCACCGCGGATGAGCACCTTCTCGACGATGAACACCGCGACGAAGGCGGCGATCAGGGAATAGGTGGCTACGGGCCTGGAGCTCAGCTGCGCCCGCGCGGGCTGTGAGTAGCCGCCGGCGACAGCCTGCCGCTCGGCAAGGTCGACAGCGGCGAGGGTGGGCGCCTCCTGGCCGCTCAGGAGGGCCTGGGCGCGGGTGCGGATGTCGCGCGTCGAGGGGAGGTCGGCGGGAGGCGGCAGCAGCACCGATACCTCACCGGTGGTGGGGTCGACGGCCAGGGCGCCCACCTGCACCGCGGGGTTGGCCGCCGGGGTGGTGAGAACGCCCGGTACGGGACCAAGTGCGACGAGAAGCACGTCGCCGCGCTCGGCGCCCTGGACCTTGAGCCTCTCCGCCCCCCAGCGCGCGGCGGCGGCGCAGCGCTCCGCCAGATCGGGTCCGGCCACCGCCGGAACTGACGGCGGCGTGTAGAAGCCGACGAAGACCGCCCGCCGTCCCGTCCAGCTCGCCGCCCCGAGCTCGTACCGTCCGCCACCGAGCTCGCCGAGGCGGGAGTCGCGAGGATCGGTGAGGCGGAGACGGAGGCGGGTGACCAGGTCGAGCGCGACGGCGCGCGCGAGCGCAGGCGGCTGTGGCGGCAGCCCCAGTGGCGGGGGAGGGGGCGGAGCCGCCTCGGTCACGCCCGGCAGTCTACCCAAGGCTCTTCGCAGCGGATCAGTGGGGTTTGGGTGTCCGCGTCGGGGCTGGGGGCAGGGTGGGCGGGACCCCGGGGGTGGGGGACGGTGCCGGGCGCGGCGTCGGAGCGGACACTCCTCCGTACACGCAGGTGGGGCTGACCCCGGCGGGCACCGGGCTGGGCGCCAGGGCGTAGTAGTAGCAGGTCCCGCTGGTGGCGGTGCTCTGGGTGCCCGGAAGGTAGAAGTCGGCGTTGTCACCCGTGCCCACCTGGACGACGTCCTTGGGGATCGTGTACCAGGTGGGCTTGGTGCCTGCCAGGGCAGCCACAAAGTCCTTGTGCCAGATGGGTGCTGCGCCGGTGATGCCCGTCGAGTTGTCGAGGTGGCCGCAGGCATTGTTGAGCGGCTTCAACCCGTAGTGGGCGAGGTCGTCGGGGCTGAAGGGATCGTTGACGTTCATCCCGTCGTAGAGCACTCGCCCATGGTTGATGGCGTTGATGAGGGTGCCCCGGTCGGCTGACTTGAGGCAGGAGGGATAGGGATTGCCCACCCATACGGTGCTCACCAGATCCGGGGTCCAGCCCACAGTCCAGTTGTCGAGGAAGAACTCGGCCGTGCCGGTCTTGGCGCTGACCCGGACCTTGGGGATGGTGAGGTCGCCGTTGGGTCCGAAGTCCATGACGCGGTTGGCGTCGTTGCTGGTGATCTCGTTGATGATGAAGGCCACGTTCTCCGGCACCACGCGCCGCGCGGTGGCGTCGGGGTTGAGCGTGAACAGGGTCTTGCCGCTCGAGCGATCGATGATGTGGTCGACCGGGCTGGGGTCGTGATGCACGCCGAGGTCGGCGATCGTGGCCGCCCCATCGGCAAGCTCCAGAGGGGTCAGCCCGTATGGAAGGCTGCCCAGCGTGGCCGCGTAATACTGCGGGCCCGGCCTGTTGTTGGGATCGTTGAGAGAGGTGAGCCCGGCCGCGATCTCGAGGTTGGTGATGTACGGGATCCCCACCGCCGCCTCGACCTTCACCGCGGGAACGTTCAACGAGTTGCCCAGGCACGTCTTGACGACGCAGGTGCCGTGCCAGCGGCGATCGTAGTTGAGCGGTGAGTACACGGGCTGCCCGGGACCGGGCGAGAGATGGACGGGGGCGTCGAGGATGGGCGTGGTCATGGTGTACAGGTGTGACGCGATCGCCGCCGAGTAGGTGAAGAGCTTGATGGTCGACCCCGGGCTGCGCCGGGAGAGCGCCATGTCCGTCTGTCCCGTGTCCGGATCGCTGTAATTCCACGATCCAACCAGGGCGAGCACCTTGCCCGTCTTGGGATCGATGTTGACGATAGCGCCGTCCTTGGCGTTGTGGGCATTGCGGATGGCCCCGATTCCGTTGGTCAGGGCGGTCTGGGCGGCCACCTGCTTGGTGGGATCGACGGTCGTGTAGATGTCCCAGCCGCCGGGGTCGATGTACGTGGAGCCGTAGTTGTTGTTCAGCCACTGTTCCACGTAGTCCCTGACACTGGGATAGGGGTCGGGGCTGCTCTCCGTCCAGGAGTGGAACGTGAGCGGCTCGGCGAGCGCGGCGGCCGCCTGTGTCTGGGTGATGTCACCGTTGGTGACCATCGCGGCCAGCACCACCCGCTGCCGGTCCTTGGCGTCCGGGTTGACTGCCGCCGAGGCGTCGTGAACGAGGGGGTTGTACGTGGTGGGCGACTGCGGCAGTCCGGCGAGCATCGCCGACTGAGCGAGGTCGAGGTCCTTGGCCGGCTTCAAGAAGTACAGCTCGGCGGCTGTCTCGATGCCGATGGCGTGATTCCCGTACGGCACGCGATTCAGGTACATCTCGAGGATCTGGTTCTTGGAGAAGTTGGCGTCGAGCTCGTTGCCGAGCACGATCTCCTTGATCTTGTAGTCCAGGGAACGATCGGGGCTGTTGAAGAAGCTGATCTTGGCCAGCTGCTCGGTGATCGTCGAGGCCCCACTGGTGCTGGTGTGGCGCAGGTTGTCCCATCCCGCCTTGATCAGACGAGGCAGGTCCCACGATCCCTCGCTGTAGAAATGGCGGTCCTCGACATCGATCGTCGCCAGCTTTGCGTACTGGGCGATGTTGTCGAGGCTGGCATGAAGGTGGCGGGTCCCTGAGGTGTTGAAGACCGAGATGAGATTGCCGGCGGAGTCGTACACGTGGCTGTCCAGGGGTGGCTCCATCGCCGCCACCGTGGCCGCGTCGGGGAGCTGAGACCGGTAGGAGGCGTAGGCGACGAAGACCGCGGCGACGAGGCCGCCGGCGAGGGAGGCGAGCACGGCCAGCACGATGATGGCGATGCGCCGGCGGCGGCCTCGAGGTGGCCGGCGGAGGCTGGCCCGGCGCCGGCGGCGGGTCGGGCCGGCGGCCTTTGGGGAGCGCGGCGGGCGCGTGGACACGTCGCCGCGAGGGCGGCCGGATCGCGCGGGGCTGGAGCGCACGGATACCTCTCTGTCAGTCGCGATCGCGCCACGCGTGGAACGGGGCGGCGAAGCGCTGGTTACGCCGGCCTGAGAGCCACGGCGAGGATGTACAGGGCAGCAACCGCCGCCAGCAGCAGCCCGCCGGCGACCAGCAGGCCGAGGCCCTCCTCGATCCAGAACGGCCCGATGCGGCGGCGGTCCTTGGCTCCCTCGTCAAGGGGAACGGGATGCATCGGCTCCACCGTAGCACGCCGCCCATCGCACGCCACATCTCCGATCGACCGGGGCTTCGCGGGAGAGCGCGCGCTCTGCGGCGGTATCCGATGCCTTGTCACTCGATGACGCGGCTTGGCAACGGCGGGGATGAGCCGCGGGACCCGATGACACAATCGGAGCTAATGGCTGTTTTCGCCCCTGCCCCTGCGTCCTCTCCCATCGCTCTGCCACCTCAGCCGCGCTCGGCGGAGGAGACGGGCCTGCCGTTCAGCTTCATCTGTGACCTCATCCTCAAGGTCATCTACTTCAACGGCAACATGCTCGGCCGGGATCTGGCCGAGCACACCTGTCTGCCGTTCGGATTCCTCGAGACCACCCTGAAGTTCCTCGCCGACGAGGGCTACATCAGCACCACCGGGGTGCGCATGACCTCGCTGGCCCACGGCGAGACCATCAGCGCGGGGATGGAGCACCAGATCTCGAGCACGGGCCGGCAGAAGGCCCGGGAGCTGATGGAGCTCAACCAGTACGCCGGCCCGGCGCCGGTGCCGATCTCCGAATACACCGCCATGGCCGAGCAGCAGGCCGCCGTCGACGGAGTGGTCACCCCCACGCGCCTCCACGACGCCTTCAGCCATCTGGTGCTCTCGGACAGCGTTCTCAACCATCTCGGTCCCGCCCTGAGCGCCCGTGAGGCGATCTTCCTGCACGGGCCGCCGGGCAATGGAAAGACCACCATCGCCGAAGCTGCGGCCGCCCTGATGGGGCCGCCCGTCTTCGTGCCCCGTGCCCTCTACGTGCACGGCGAGATCATTCGTTTCTTCGATCCCATCCACCACATCGCCATCGACCGCGACCTGCCGGCACACGACCGGCGCTGGCAGCTCGTGCAGCGCCCTGCGGTCAAGGTCGGTGGGGAGCTCACCCCGCGCATGCTCGAGCTCAGCTACGACTCCACGCTGGGCTTCTACGAGGCATCGATGCAGCTCAAGGCCAACGGTGGCCTCTTCCTGATCGACGACTTCGGCCGCCAGCAG
>DAIUFS010000070.1:0-6768 GCA_036844485.1 Candidatus Dormiibacterota bacterium
CCCGTCTCCTGCATCATCTCCATGTCGAAGTTGGTGCGCTGCAGCAGCCGCTGCGCCTCGAGCAGGCGGCCGCGTGACTCCAGCTCGGCAACGCGCTCGTCCAGCTCCTCGCGGATGCGCTCCAGGGCGCCCTTCATCTGCTCCGCCGGGGTGACGTAGTGCGACGCCGGGAAGACGGTGAACTCGTCGCGCTGGGCGAGGATCTCACCGGTGAGAGGGTCGAACTCCTTGATGGACTCGATCTCGTCGCCGAAGAACTCGATGCGCGTCGCCACCTCCTCGTACGCGGGCTGCACGTCGAGCACGTCACCGCGCACCCGGAATCGCGAGCGCCCGAAGTCCATGTCGTTGCGCGAGTACTGCAAATCGGCGAGCTTGCGCAGGAGGATGTCGCGCCGCCACGTCGAGCCGCGCTCCACCTTGAGCGACTCGCCGAGGTAGTTCTCCGGCGAGCCGATGCCGTAGATGCAGGAGATCGAGGCCACCACGATGACGTCGCGCCGGGTGAGCAGCGCGCGGGTGGCGCTGTTGCGGAGGCGGTCGATCTCGTCATTGCGCGACGAGTCCTTCTCGATGTAGGTGTCGGTGCGCGGGATGTACGCCTCGGGCTGGTAGAAGTCGTAGTAGGAGACGAAGTACTCGACGGCGTTGTTGGGGAAGAACTCCCGGAACTCCGCCCAGAGCTGGGCGGCCAGCGTCTTGTTCGGTGAGAGCACCAGCATCGGTCGCTGCAGGCGCTCGGCGAGGTGCGCCACCGTGAACGTCTTGCCCGACCCCGTGACGCCCATCAGGGTCTGCTCGCGCAGGCCGTCGGCGACACCGCGGTGGAGCCGCTCGATCGCCTCCGGCTGGTCGCCGGCGGGCGCAAACGACGAGACGATCTCCAGGGCGGGCACGAACTCAGTCTACCGGCCGGCCGGCGAGCGGCCGCCCGTGCCTCGCCGCTGCTTCGCCGCCGCTCTAGCCGCGCTTGGCGTAGTCGCCGAAGCCGGTCCAGTCGACCACCACGCAGGCCTCGTCGCCGATCGTCCAGGCATCATGGCCGGGCGGGATGATCATCAGGTCGCCTTCGCGGAAATCCTCGCGGGTCTGGTCGTCCATGACCACGCCCATCTGCCCGGAGATGACGTAGCCGACGTGCGGGGCCTGGCAGCTGTCCGTCTTGGCGATCGGCTTGACGTGCTCGGACCACCTCCAGCCCGGCTCGAAGACGGCGCGGCCGATCGGCCCCATGTCTGTGTTGACGATGTTGAGGTGGCCCGCATCGCCCTCGAACGGGCGGACCTCATCGGGCTCGTCCATGCTCATCCGGGTCAATTTCGCACCGACCATCGCCATGTCCCACACCTCCATCGTCTCCACCGTGAGACGGTTAGTGTGGCCGCGGGTGACCCGAACTTCAAGCGCTCGCGTCAGGCCCGGCGCACCTGGTCGTACACCTCCTCCAGGCGGCGGCCGATCCGTTCCCAGGAATGCGCGGCGCGCACCCGCTCCTGGCCGGCAAGGGCCAGCTCGGCGAGGCGCCGCGGGGCGTCGATGAGGCCGACGCAGGCCCGCACCATGGCGGCCTCGTCGCCTGGCATGACCAGCAGGCTGGGCTCGGAGACGGCGTCGCGGAGGCCGTCGACGTCGTATCCGACCACGACCGCGCCCTGGGCCTGCGCCTCCAGGGCCGCCAGACCCAGCCCCTCGTACCGCGAGGGCACCAGAAGGATCGAGGCACGCGCGTACTCGGCGCTCAGCCGGGCGTCGTCGACGCGGCCGGCGACGTCGATGCCGGCATCTGCGCCGAAGCGACGCACGGCAGCCTCGAGGCTCCCGCCACCGACCACGAGGCCCGTCACAGCCGGCCTCTGCGCGATGACGTCTCGCATCACCGCGATGGCGGCGAGCACGCCCTTCTCAGGCTCCCACCGCCCCGCGAACAGTATCCGTACCGCCTCCCGTGGCGCCGGCGGGGTATCCGGGACATCGACGCCGGGGGGGAGCACCTCGATGCGATCACGCATCACACCGAGGCCGCGCACCGCCGCCGCGGTCGCGGAGGAGATGGCCAGGACCATGGCGGCCCGGCGGTAGGCGCGCGCCTCCAACGGCGACAGCAGCCCCCGCAGCGAGGCCCGCGGGTGCGCCATCCGGTAGGTGTGGTTGGCGGTGTACACCAGCGGCGCGTGAAGCCGGCGCAGCAGCAGCACGCCGCCGGGTCCGCCGAGCGCGTGCACAATGTCGGGGCTCGACTCTGCGATCAGCCGCGGATGGCGGTTCACGTGGATGGAGAAGTCGAGCGGCGCCCTGCCGGTGACGCGTGCATACCGTTGCGCGTGGTCACCCCGTCCCGCCAGCGTGCTCACCTCGTGGCCGCGGGCCGAGACTGCCGCCCGCATGCCGCGCAATTCCACACCCTGGCCGCCGAGCGGAGGCTCGTCGTCATAGCTCACGAAAGTGACGCGGCTCATCGCTGGCAGTTCGGACACCAGACGGTGGTGCGCCCCGCCACCGTCGCCCGCTTCAGGATCGTGCCGCAGCGCAGGCACGGCTGCCCACCCCGCCCGTACACCTGGAGGCGTTCCTGGTTGCTCCCCTTGGCGTTCCAGATGTCGCGGTAGTCGTCGATGCTGCTGCCCCGGTTGCCGATCGCCGAGACCAGCACCGCGGGGATGGCGGCGTGCAGCGCTGCGCGCTGCGCGCGGGTCAGGGTGTGGCAGCGGCGCTGGGGGCGCACTCCGGCGAGGTGGCACGCCTCGTCGACGTAGATGTTGCCCAGCCCGGCGACGCCGCGCTGGTCGAGGAGAGCCGCCTTGACGGTGCGTGTGGTGCTGCGCAGCACTCTGTCGAGCCGCGCGCTGGTGAAATCGTCGGACAGCGGCTCCACGCCGAGCACCGGGAGCACGCGCGTATCCTCGAGGGTGGTGCGGGGTCCGAGCAGGATGCGGCCGAACCGCCGGGCATCGTCGTAGCGCAGCTCGCGGCCGTCGTCGAGGAGCGCGCGCAGGTGGGTGTGGGGGGCGGGCTCCGCGCGCGCGTCGCACACCAGGACATGTCCGGTCATGCCGAGGTGGAAGACGAGGTCCTCCCCACCCTGCAGCGCGCAGAAGATGAACTTGCCGCGCCGGGTGACGGCGTCAACGCGCTGTCCCGGCAGCACTGCGCTGAACACCTCGGGCACCGGGAAGCGCAGCACCTGGGGATGGCCGAGCTGCACCGACATCACCCGCCGCCCCACCACCGCGGCGCGCAGGTCGCGCGCCACCGTCTCGACCTCAGGAAGCTCCGGCACTCGCCGTCTCGCGGAGCGGTGTCATCTCCTGCCAGTTGAGGCCAACCTTGACGTCGACGACCAGCGGCACCACCAGCTCGGCGGCGCCGCCCATGGCCTCGCGAACCAGGTCGACGGCGCGGTCCACCTCGTCATCGGGGCACTCCAGCACCAGCTCGTCGTGCACCTGGAGGAGCAGGCGCGAGCGCACCCCAGCGTCGCGCAGCGCGGCGTCGCAGCGGATCATGGCCAGCTTCATGATGTCCGCGGCCGCTCCCTGGATGGGCATGTTCACCGCCATCCGCTCGGCGGCGCCGCGCAGCTGGCGGTTGGCGGCGCGGATGTCTGGCAGGTGGCGGCGCCGGCCCATGAATGTCTCCACCCATCCCCACTCGCGCGCGTGCATGCGGGTGCGCTCCAGATAGCGCGTCACCGCCGGGAAGCTGTCGAAGTACTTCTCGATGAACAGACGCGCCGTCTCCTGGTCCATGCCCGTGTCCCGCGCCAGCCCGAAGTCGGAGAGCCCGTAGACCACGCCGAAGTTGACCACCTTGGCGATGCGCCGCTGGTCGGGTGTGACTGCCTCGGGGGCGACGTCGTACACCTCGGCGGCAGTGCGGCGGTGGATGTCCTCACCGCGCTCGAAGGCGGCGATCAGCTCCGGCTCCCCGCTGACATGGGCGAGGACGCGCAGCTCGATCTGCGAATAGTCGGCGCTGACCAGCTTCTGTCCGGGGTCGGCGACGAAGGCGTGGCGAATGCGCTGGCCCCAGGCGGTGCGCACCGGCACGTTCTGGAGGTTGGGGTCCGCGGAGCTGAGCCGTCCCGTGGTCGCCACCGCCTGGTTGAAGGAGGTGTGAACGCGGGAGTCAGCCGCGCAGAGCAGAGGAAGCGCGTCGACGTAGGTGCTCTTCAGCTTGGTGAGCTGGCGCCACTCCAGGATGACGTCGACCACCGGGTGCTCCCCGCGCAGCGCCTCCAGGCTGTCGGCATCGGTGCTGCGACCCGTCTTGGTGCGCCGCCCGCTGGCCAGGCCGAGGTTGTCGTACAGGAAGGTGGCCAGCTGCTGGGTGGACCCGGGGTTGAACGTGTAGCCGGCGGTCTCCGCGACGATCGCCTCCAGCTCACCGATGCGCTGGTGCAGCTGGGCGGAGAGCCGGCCCAGCTCGTCGCAGTCGACACGGATGCCGACGCGCTCCATGGCCGCCAGGATCGGCACCAGCGGCATCTCCAGGCCGTCGAAGAGCGCCTGCAGGCTTCCCTCGGCGAGTTGCGCCCGCAGGGCGGTGCGGACGGGCGGGACCATGGCCACCCAGTTGCCGTAGTAGCTCGCCGCCTCCTCCACCGGCACCTCGGCCACGCTACGCCGCGCGCGCCCGCTCCCTACCAGCGCCTCCTCCGGCTGCTCGGTCAGGCCGCAGAGGTCGTGTGCCAGCACGGTCAGCGAGGGCACGCGTGTTCGCGTGGTGATGCACAGGTAGGCGGCGAGCATGCAGTCGAAGCCGATGCCGTCGACGCCGGCGCCGCGCGCGCTCCAGGCCAGCAGCTCCTGCTTGAGGTCGTAGCCGTGCTTGGCGATGGAGCTGTCGCGGAGCAGTCCGGTGAGCACGTCGACGGCGGCGTCGCCGGCATTGGCGCCCTGGTGTCCGAGCGGGATGTAGTAGGCGGGATCGGGGCTGTCCAGCGAGGCCAGCGCCACCCCGACGACGTCGCCGCGACGGGCGCTGCCGTCGATGACGCTGCGCAGCACGACGTCGCCACCGTCGCGGAGGCGCGCCGCCATCTCCTCGGCCTGCGCCGCCGAGTCGACGACGACCACGTCCACGGCGGCGGGGACGGCGTCGAGGTTGAGCGCGCCCTGGCCGGTAATGCCCACCGCGACCGGCGGTGACGACGCCGTTCCCGGTGTGTAGGTGGGGATGCGGGGAAGCAGCGAGCGGAACTCGAGCCGGTCGAAGACGGCGCGAATCGCGGCGTCGTCGTGGGGACCGAGCCGGGAGCCCTCGATGTCGAGGGCGATGTCCATGTCGAGCTGGATGGTGGCCAGCTGCTTGCTGAGCCTGGCCTGATCGGCGTGCTCGGTAAGCAGCCGCTTGACCTTGCCCTCCTTCATGGCGGGCACGGCGTCGAGGATCGCCTCCAGCGACCCGTGCTCCTGCACCAGGCTCATCGCCGTCTTGTCGCCGATGCCGGGGACCCCCGGGATGTTGTCCGAGATGTCCCCGCGCAGCGCCTTGAAGTCCACCACCAGCGGGGGGGCGAACCCGTAGCGTTCGAAGACACGGTCGATGTCGTAGACGATGGTGTCCGAGATACCCCGGCGATTGGCAAAAACTCGCACGTGGTCGGTGACCAGCTGGAGAGCGTCGAGATCGCCGGTGACGATGATCACGTCGAGGCCGGCGCGCTCGCCCTGGACGCTGAGCGTGCCGATGACGTCGTCGGCCTCGAAGGTGGGCACCTCGATGATGGGGATGCCCAGCGCCTCGACCACCTCCCGGCACCATGGGAACTGCGGGATCAGGTCGTCGGGCGTGGGCTTGCGGCCCGCCTTGTAGGTGGAGTCCTGGTCGTGGCGGAAGGTGCGTCCGGGCGGGTCGAAGGCGGCCACCGCGTGCGTGGGACGGTGGTCGCCGAGCGCCTTGAGAAGCATCGAGGTGAAGCCGTAGGCGGCGTTGGTGACCTCGCCGCGGCTGTTGGTCAGCGCGGGCATGGCGAAGAACGCGCGGTATACCAGCGAGTGGCCGTCGATGAGGAGCAGGGTGTCGCGTTCCACGTCAGGCTATGGTACGCAGCCATGGAGGAGGCCAGTCTCGAGCTCGCTCGCGGCGACATCGGCTTCAGCGCAGCTCATTTCTCGATCCACCAGGGCCGCAGCGAACGCCTCCACGGGCACAACTACCTGGTCCGCCTCTGGGTCCGTGGCGCTGTCGGCGAAGAGGGCACGGTGGTCGATTTCTCGGTGCTCAAGTCGGCGCTTCGAGAGCTCTGCGCCGGGCTCGACGAGCACATGCTTGTGCCCACGCTGTCGCCGCGCATCCAGGTCGACGAGACCGGCGACGGGGTGGTCATCACCGACGGATCGCGCCACTTTCTCATCCCCCGCGACGACGTCGTGCTCCTGCCCGTCGTGAACACCACCTGCGAGTGCCTGGCGGCCCATCTGCTCGGCGCCCTGCGCGAGCGCCTGGGAGGCAGCGATCAGCGGCTTCGGCTCTTCGTCGAGGAGATCCCAGGACAGGGCGCCAGCGTCTCCGAGTGACCCGGTCGCGGTTGCGGCGGCGCGTAGCGACCTATCATCGAAGCATGGCTGAGCTCATCGAGATGACAGTCGACAGCATCCGTGTCCACATGCCCACGGGCCAGCACGTGGTCATCCTCAAGGAGAAGACCGCGGAGCGGTACCTGCCCATCTGGATCGGCATCAACGAGGCCAACGCCATCGCCCTGAAGATCACCGGGATGACCCCGGAGCGGCCGATCACCCACGACCTCCTGGCCAACATCCTGGG
>DAIUFS010000071.1:0-6629 GCA_036844485.1 Candidatus Dormiibacterota bacterium
CCCGCTGCAGCTCCTCGAGAACGAACCCGGCGATGAGCAGACGGCCGGGCACGAATCCGGCCTTGGCCACCTCGACGATGCGGCCGTCGATGAGCGCCGAGGTGTCCACCACCACGGGAGGGCCGTCGATGGCGACGGCGCGGCCGCTCGCCGCCGCAGCGCCAGGCGCGCCCTCATCGTCACCGCCGCGCAGCAGGGCGACGAAGGCCTGCCGCCGCCGCGTGCCGGCGCGAGCTCCCGCGTACACCAGGGCCATCGCCAGCACCAGCGACACCACGGTGCCGATCTGCAGAGGCAGGGGGTTGAGCAGAACCGCAACCAGGGCCGCGATCAGCAGCCCGGCGATGATCCCGATCAGCGCCCCGAGGATCTGGCTCACCGGCGCCTCGTCGAGCATCTGCTCCAACCACAGATAGGGCTCGATGGTGAGCAGGGGAGCGGCCAGCGCGAGGGCGGTCGCCCCCACCACGGCGGCGCCCGCCAGGGTGATGGAGATGAGTAGGCGGTCGTTGCCGAACACTCCGGGGGAGTTGATGATCACGAACCGGGCGTAGAAGATGCCCACCACCATCCCGAGGACAGCGCCCAGGGTGCGGGCGAGGCCCCGGGCGCGGCGGAGGTTGCGGGGCGAGTGTCGAGGCATTGCCAATCGATATAAGCACAGGCGGCGCCGCGGTGCGGGCTGCGTCACCCCTTCGCAACCAGCGGCCGCCGACGCCTGTTGTGCCCGATCAGTCCAGGTGCAGCGCCGCCAGGGCGACCGCCACGCTCGGCACCCGGTGGAGGCGCAGCCCGGCACCGGCTGGGACGCGCGACGAGTCGGGCACCACCGCCGCGACCTGGCCGAGCGCAGCCGCCTCGCCGAGGCGCGCCTCCAGCCTCGACGCGCGGCGGACCTCTCCCCCCAGTCCCACCTCACCGAGGATGACGGTGTCGCGGGGCACCACCTGATCGCGCTGCGCGCCGGCCAGCGCCATGGCCACGCCGAGGTCGACGGCGGGATCGGCCAGGCGCACCCCGCCGACGACGTTGAGAAAGACGTCGGACTGGCCGAGCGGGATGGCGGCACGCCTCTCCAGGACCGCCAGGATGAGGTGGAGCCGGCCGATGTCGAAGCCGGAGCTGGTGCGACGGGGCAGGCCGAACGAGGTGGGCGCGACCAGCGCCTGGATCTCCACCACCAGCGGCCGGGTGCCTTCGCACGTGACTGTCAGAACATTGCCGGGCACCGACAGGCTGGTCTCGTCGAGAAAAGCGCGCCCGGGGGCGTCGACCTGGCGCAGGCCGCCGCTCTCCATGGTGAAGAGCCCCAGCTCGCCGGTGCTCCCGAAGCGGTTCTTGACGCCGCGGAGGAGGCGGTGCTCGCCGTGCCGCTCGCCCTCGAGATAGAGCACCACATCGACCATGTGCTCGAGCGTCCGGGGCCCGGCGATGGCGCCCTCCTTGGTGACGTGGCCGACGAGCACGATCGGGACCCCGGTCTGCTTGGCGACGGTAAGCAACCTGGCCACCCCCTCGCGCACGTGAGCCGGGCTCCCCGGCATTCCCGCCGCCTCAGGGGCGTTCAGCGTCTGGACGGAATCCACCACGGCCAGCGGCGGGCGGGCCACCTCGATGGCGGCCGCCACGGCGTCGAGATCGGTCTCCGCCAGCACGGCCACGGATGGCAGCCTGCACCCCAGCCGCTCGGCGCGCATGGCCACCTGCACCGCCGACTCCTCTCCCGCGCAGTAGAGGACGGGCCGGCCGGCACGGCCCATGAGCGCCGCCAGCTGCAGGGCGAGGGTGGATTTGCCGATGCCGGGATCGCCGCCGAGGAGGATCAGGGAGCCGGCGACGACCCCGCCACCGAGGACGCGATCGAGCTCCTCGATGCCGGTGCGGGCGCGCTGCCCGGTGCCGTCGCCGACCGTGTCGAGTGGCTGGGCGATGGCGCCGCGGGGCGCCGTTCGGGATCGCTGAGCGGTGCCCGACACGGCCACCCCCTCCCCGAGCGTGTTCCAGGCGCCGCAGCCATCGCAGCGACCCTGCCACTTCGGGGAGCTGACCCCACAGTCTGAGCAGACGTACTGGAGCCGGCCGGTGCGGGTGCCGATGGCGGTCATGTGGAGCGCGAGGTGTGAGCGAACATCTGTTCGCGCATTGTGGGCCTCGCAGGGGTCGCTGTCCAGCGGGGAGAACCCTGGGCGAGGCTTTGTCCCCCTACTGTCCCAGCGCCGGAGCTCAATGCTCAAGTCGTGATCGACCCTAGGCTGCGAGGAGGTTTCTCGATGAGACGTAGCGGACCCACGTCCGGCAGGTGAACGCATGACCGTCCGCCTCAGCCGGCGCGCGGAACGAGACCGGCGCGGGCTGCCCCGCAGCGACTTGGTGCGCATCCGTCAGGCTCTGCTCGATCTCGATGCCGGAGCGACGAACCTCGACGTGAAACCACTCAGTGGCGCCGCCCCGTGGCTGCGCCTGCGCTCCGGCGACTGCCGCATCTTGTACCGGCCGATCGACCAGGGCCACCTGGTCGCACGCGTGGTCAACAGACGTGAGCTGGTTCGCGCCGTGGAGGCGCTGTGACAGTCTCGTCCCCCTTTGCAGCCCCAAATGCCTGACAATTGACAGGCAATGGCAACGACCGTCAACGTCCGCGAACTGGGCCGAAATACCGCGGCGATCCTCGATGAGGTGGAAGAGAGCCACCGACCAGCACTAGTGGTCCGCAATGGTCGGCCGGTGGCTGCGCTGGTTGCATTGGATGCCGACGACCTCGAGGACTACATCCTTGCCCGTGCTCCGGAGTTCGTCACCTCCATGAAGGAGGCCGACGCTGACCTTGAGGCCGGCGAGACCGTCTCGGCCGCGAATGTCCTCGGCGAGTTATTGGGCGAACCACGCCAGCGACCCGGTCCGACGGGCCTCAACGCGGACGCCGCGGTAGCCCAGATCGTCGACCTCATCCTCACACAGGCTGTGCGCGACAACGCGTCCCACATTCACATCGAGCCACAGTCGGATCGGGTACGCGTCCGCTACCGCATCGGCCGTGCGCTCCGAGAGGCGCAGACGCTGCCCGTTCCGTTGCTGGGACCGATCCTTTTCCGAGTGAAGATGATGGCCGGCATGGACGTTGCCGACGTCAATCGTGCTCAAGAGCGGCACACCTCGGTAACGCTGGACGGACGCGACATCGACCTCCAAATAACAACGACCGAAACCGTCCTGGGTGAGAAGGTCGTCCTCAAGCTACTCGACCCCTCCCGGTAGCTCTCGGCTCAGCCCCCTATTCGCTCGCCTCCGGGGTGCGCCGAACCAGCTGGCCGCGGGCCTGGCGGCGCCAGATCAGCAGCCCGATCGCCGCCACCACCAGAAGGGGCAGGGCGCTGACCACTCCGTCGAGCGCGGTCCCGGTGACCTGGAGGGCGTTGCTCCACCCGCCTCCCAGGCCGCCGGTGACCGGGTTGACGGGCGGGGCGGGCGCCACCGAGCTGCCCCGTTCGGCCATCTGCACGGTGGCGGTGGCCAGGTCGACCGACGCCGAGAGCACGTTGAGCTGCCCCTGGTAGGTGTCGATCTCCATCTGGACAGCCTCGATCTGCTGCTCGAGATCGGTGATGTCGGAGATCGACGTGGCCTTGGCAAGGAGGGCGTCGAGCGCAGCCAGGTGGGCGTGGGCCGAGGCCAGCCGGGCGTTGACGTCGACGAACTGCGCGGTGTGATCGATCGAGGCGAAGTTGATCGACGACGCCGTGAAGCTGCTCGGCATGCCGTTGAGGAGATCGGCGATCTTCGCGGCCGGCACCTTCAGGGTCACCGAGCCGCTCACCATGCGGCCGCTGCGGTCGGGCTGAGTGCTCGAGGTGACCACGTACCCGCCCAGGCCGACGGCCCGCGCGATGACGCCCTCGAAGGAGCTGAGGAAGCTTCCCGGCGGCACTGTGTAGGCGGCGGTCACCGAGCGCTCGATGTCGGCGGTCGGCGGGGTGCCCACGATGATGGCGGTGGTGGCCGAGGCGCCGCCCGGCCGGGCGGGTGCCGGGGGGACGGCGGCGACACCCTTGGCGGCGCTGTTGGCGGCCTCCTGGCCAGCGCCGGCGCCGGCGGAGCTGCTGGGGCTGCTCGCGGCCGAGGCGCACCCGGCGAGCACGGCGATGGCGAAGAGCGCGGCGGCGAGCTGGCGGACGGACATGGCTGATCTCCTACGGGCCGGGCGCGGCCAGGGTGTCGACGATGCGACCCGTGGTGGCGTCCACGAGCACGAGCACGTTGTGGATGGGTGCGGTCGGCGCCGGGCTCGCCGGGCCGTTGACGGCGCCGACGACGACGGGTACCTCGACCACCCAGCAGAGACATGTGATCGGCGGCGAGGTGTCCGCCAGCTGCGCCCAGGAGAGGACGGCAGGGCCGGGGAGACCGGGGCCGGCCTGTGCTGCCGCTGCCGCCTGTGCTGCCGCTGCCGCCTGTGCCGCCACCGCGGTCACCTGGGCGGTGCCGTGCCCGGCGGGGGGCTGAAGAACGACGCCGGCCTGGGCCAGCCGGGAGGTGTCGACGCCCGGGTAGGCGATGCTCGCCCCCGGAGCTGCCAGAGCGGCCCCCGACGACGCTGCTGTCGAGCCAGCACCGCCGGTGCCGTGATGGAGCCCCACGACGACTGCGGCGAGCGCCGCGGCGGCCAGCACCGCTCCCCCGCCGCCCAGCAGCGGGCCGTAGGAGCGGCGCCGCGGGCGCAGCGACCGCGCGTCCATCTCGCGCACCCGCCGGGGCAGCTCCGTCCCGGTGGTGAGGGTGAAATAGCGTCGCAGCTCCTCGCTGAGGTCAGGCGTCGACGCCAAAGTGTCATCAGGCATGGGCCATCTCCTTGCGCATCGACGTCAGCGCGCGGGCCAGGTGGGTGCGCACCGAACCGGCGCCGCACGTCATCAGGTCGGCGCACTCGTCGATCGAGTAGCCGTGGTGGTAATGAAGAAACACCGCGGCGCGCTGCTGCGGCGAGAGCTTTCGATAGCTGCGGTCGAGGTCGACGAGGCGCCCCTCGAAACGCGGATCCGCAACAGCCGCATCCTGGTGGCGTGGCGCGGTGGCGAAGCTGCGCAGCCGCAGCCCCCGCCGCCTGGTGATGCAGTGATTGACACAGATGCGCACCAGCCAGGTGGCGCGCGCCTCCTCGTTGCGGAGGCTGCTCCAGCTCCTCCAGGCCTTGAGCATGGCGTCCTGGAGGGCGTCCTCCGCCTCGGCGTGGTCGCGGAGGATCGAGTAGGCGATGCCGTAGAGGCGACGTCTCTCCGCGCTCAGCAGGGCGTCGAAGCTCGCCTCCGCGTCCGCGGTTCGCGGAGTGGCTGGCACCATGAGGGTCTCCTGGGCGGTGTCCACACGAGAATAGACAGCCCCGGCGGCTTGTTTACTGACTCACGCCCGAGTTCGGGTCTGTCAGTGGCGGCGCGCGTAGCCTCGCGAGCGGCGCTGGGGACGCTGGCGCTCCGCGGCCACCGCCGCCGCGGCCTCCGCCTCGGGATCGCCGATGCGCCGGCGCAGCCCGGTGAGGCGGTCCCGCAGCTCAGCAGCCCGCTCGAACTCGAGGTCGCGGGCGGCGCGCTTCATCTCGCGCTCCACCTCCTTGGCGAGCCGGAGCAGCTCGTCGGGCGGCAGCCCGGCGGACTCCTGGAAGTCGGCCGCGTGCGCATTGAGATCGTCGCGGTGCGTCTCCATCTGGTACACGGCCTTGACGATCGACAGCGGCGTGATCCCGTGCGCCTGGTTGTGGGCGGTCTGCACTGCGCGGCGGCGGTCGGTCTCCGCGATGGCGTGCTCCATCGCCTCGGAGCGCGCGTCCGCGTACATGACCACGTGGCCGTTGATGTTGCGCGCCGCCCGGCCGATGGTCTGGATGAGCGAGCGGTAGCCGCGCAGGAAACCCTCCTTGTCGGCGTCGAGGATGCCGATGAAGGACACCTCGGGAAGGTCGAGGCCCTCGCGGAGCAGGTTGATGCCGACGAGCACGTCGAAGACCCCGAGGCGCAGGTCGCGGATGATCTCGACCCGCTCCAGCGTGTCGATGTCGCTGTGCAGGTAGCGCACCCTCACCCCCGCCTCGCGCAGGTAGTCGGTGAGGTCCTCCGCCATTTTCTTGGTGAGAGTGGTGATCAGACAGCGCTCCTTGGCCTCCACGCGCCGCGCGATCTGGGCGAGCAGGTCGTCGATCTGGCCCTCCGACGGCTTCACCTCGACTGTTGGATCGACCAGCCCCGTGGGCCGGATGATCTGCTCGACGACCCGCAGAGAGTGAGCCTCCTCGTAGGGGCCCGGGGTGGCGCTGACATAGATCACCTGGTCCACCATCGAGTCCCATTCCGCGAAAGTCAGCGGGCGGTTGTCGAGCGCCGAGGGCAGCCGGAATCCGTACTCCACCAACGGGATCTTGCGGGAGCGGTCGCCGCCGTACATGCCGCCGATCTGGGGCACCGCGACGTGGGACTCGTCGACCACCACCATGGTGTCCTCGGGCAGGAAGTCGAGCAGGCAGAAGGGCCTCTCCCCCTCCGCCCGTCCACTGAGATGGCGCGAGTAGTTCTCGATACCGGCGCACGTGCCCGTCTCCTGCATCATCTCCATGTCGAAGTTGGTGCGCTGCAGCAGCCGCTGCG
>DAIUFS010000072.1:0-6547 GCA_036844485.1 Candidatus Dormiibacterota bacterium
AGCATGTCCTTGGTGGTGGTCATCTTGGTTCCGGCCAGTTCCGACATCAACGCGAGGATGCGGCGCTGCACCGGGGCTTCGTGGTCGCGGCCCGGCAAGTACCAGGTGAGCATGCGGCTGATGTACTCGGGATCCTCGAGCTTCTCGCAGACGCTCGGCGAGGTCACCGTGGTGGGGTGCTTGGGAGCCTCGTTGGTGCTGCGCAGCATCCACAGTGTCATGCGCAGGACGGCGGGGAGCTCGTCGGGCTTCTTGGCGATGGCCTTGCGCAGGTATTTGGCGTAGCAGGCGGCGTGGCGGAGCTCGTCGGCGGCGAGGATCTTGAAGATCTTGCGCAGCACCGGCTCGGGCGCGTTGTGGCTGAACGCGGTGTACCAGTGGGCGAGGCGCTGCTCGCCGCAGAAGTGCATGGTCAGGGTCTCGATCGCCGGCCCCTCCGCGAAGGTGAGCCGCAGCTCGGGGAGCTCCTTCTCCTCATCGAAGGTCTCGCCGCACTGCTCGAGATATTTGCGAAGGACCATGTGGTGCTTCATCTCCTCGTAGAACCAGATCGAGACAAAGCTGCAGAAGTCGATGTCCGTGTAGAAGTCGCGGAGGAACATCTCGGTGGCGTAGAGAGCGCTGAGCTCGGTGAGGCAGATCTGTCTGAGGTCGTGGATCCACTGCTCGGTCAGCAGGCTGTGATCGATCTTGGTGAAATCGATCTCGTCGGTGAAGTTCCAGCGGGCGCGTTCGAGTCGGACAAAGAGGTCGTCATAGAGCATGCATCCAGTCTCGCCCACGTGTGACCGCCACGCCATCGGCCGTCAGAGCTGATTTCCAGGCCAATATTTGGCCCCGCCGTCCATAATGGCCCCGATGTCGAACGATGCGGGGATCGAGTCGCCGGTTTCGCCTAGGGAGTGGGCCTCCACGGCCACACTGCCGCCTGAGGTCATCTCGCGCCTCCTCGCCGAGGTCGATGTCATCGCCCGCCGCATGACCCGTCGGATCGCCGCCGAGATCGCGCTTCCGGCCCAGTTCCGCAGCATCGGCTACCTGCGCGCCGTCACCCGCGCCTGCCGGGACGCGCTCCGAACCCTGGTCCGGCTTCTCCGCGACGGCCGGGGGCTCCGCGCCGCCGACCTCCAGCGCCTGGGATCGATGGGGGCGCAGCAGGCGGAGATGGGCGTGCCCCTGGAGGTGCTCCTGGCCGCCTACCGGCTCGCCGCACGGGTGGTGTGGCGCGAGCTCATCGGTGAATCCGCCGCTCTGGAGAGCCTGTCCCCGGCCACCGTCATCGCGGTGACGGGACAGGTGCTCGAGTACCTCGACGAGATCAGCGGAGCTGTCGGCTCCGCGTACCTCGAGACCCGCGAGACGCTGATGCGCCGCCGCGATCTCGACCGCGACCGCATCCTCCAGCGCCTCGTCGCCGGGGATGCCAGTCCCGAGCTCCGCCGCCTTGCCGCCGCCAGCGACCTCGACCTCCAGCCTCCCTACCTGGTCTTGGCATGCTCGATTGGCTCCGAGGAGGCAGAGCGCGCGCTGGAACGAGCCCTCCGTCCGCGCGGAGTGCTCATCGTCGGCGACCAGCCGGGCACCTGGATCGCGCTGGTCCCGGGCCGCGACGGGCTGACCCGGATTCTCGCCGAGGCCGAGAAGGCGGTTGCGGAGCCGGGCGCGGTGCGCTGGGGGATCGGCCCCGTCGCAGCCGCTCTCGACGACGTCGCCGAGAGCGCGCGCCGTGCTCGCCAGGCCCTCCAGGTGGGCGCCCGCCTCGACCCGGGCGGCCGTGCTTGGGAGGACGCCGATGTGGGCATCTTCGCGACCCTGACCACCGACCCGAGCTCGATGCGCCGCTACGTCGACCACCTTCTCGGCGGGGTCCTGTCGGTGCCGCCGTCGCGGAGCGGGCCGCTGCTCGACACTCTCGAAGCGCTCCTGGCCACGCCCAGCCTCAACGAGGCCGCCTCCGCCCTCGGCCTCCACCGCCACACGGTGGTGTACCGCACCCGGCGCCTCGCCGAGCTCGGGGTGCGCCTCGAGGAACCGTCTGCGCCGCACCGGCTCTGGCTCGCCCTGCAGTGCTTCCGGCTGCTCACGGCGGATGGGGCGGGATAGACGCAGATCTGCCCCGCCCATGTACAACCCGAGGGTGGCTGACGCTCCCGGCGGGGGACCCCGCGCCCCGACACCCGAGGACTTCGCTGTCCTCGGCCTGCGGCCCGGGGCCGGTGATGACGAGATCCGCGCCGCCTTCCGGCGCCTCGTCAAGATCCACCACCCCGATCGCAATCCCGGCAGCGACGAGGCGCTCGACACCTTCCGCCAGCTGACCGACAGCTACGCGGCGCTGCGCAGCCGGGTCCCCATACCGCTTCCGGGAACCACGCCGCTATCCCATGCGCGGCGGACAGCGTCCTCGTCGCGCGAGGTGACCGAGGAGCCGACAGCCCTCGGCAACCTTGCCGCCGGCGGCGCAGTCTGGGTCGACGCGGCCGCCGTGCTGGTCGGCCCTGATCGGGTCGCCGCGCTCCAGCCCGCCTCCCTCGGCAGCGCGTTTCCCACCGCAGAGAGGGTGATCCGCGTCGAGCGCCGTGCCGACGGGTTCCACGTCTTCATGCCTCCCCAGCCGTCGGCGCGATGGGCGGTCAACGCCGCGGCCGAGACGGCGGGTCTGGCGGTGGCGGCGTTGTGGGTGGGGGATCGCCAGGACCACGAGCCTGGCACGGCCACCACGGCGCGCCTGCCTCTGCGTCTCATGACCGGGACGGTCGGCGAGATGGCCGTCGACGAGGTTGGGTGGGTGGCCCGTGAGGCCCTGGCTGTCGACGGCGACGGCAACTGGGCGATCGACCCTGCCCAGCCCATCGGTCATGAGCCGCATCACGCCACGCCGGTGCGAGTGCTCCGAGACTCAGACGGCTATCGCGTCCACAGCGACATTCCGGCTGAGGCATGGTCGCCGGCGGAATCGCTTCCCGGGAGCGCGGTGCTCACCGCTCTGCTGGCGGGTGTCGCCCATCCCGCGTCACCCGCGCCCTGATCACCTTGCGGAGGGGTCATTTGGCGACGAGCTCGCCCCCCTCCGCCTCGCGGGCGAGCATGAAGAGCAGGTCGGAGCAGCGATTGAGGTAGCGGAGCACTTCCTCGTTGGCGAGGCCGCCGGCGCGGTGCAACGACACCGCCCGCCGCTCGGCGCGGCGAACGAAGCTGCGGCCCAGATCTATGGCCGCGGCGACTGGGTCGCCCCCCGGGATCACGAAGCCTTTGGGCAGCGCCACCCGCGCCTCAAGGGCGGCGACCTCGAGGTCGAGGGCCTCCACCATCGAGGCCGTCACGGTGGCGAAGTGCTTGGCCAGCTTGTCCTGCTCGGACGACGCCGTGGCCAGCTCGGCTCCGACGGTGAAGAGCTCGCGCTGCAGGTCGAGGATGCGCCGGGCACGCGCCGGCTCGCCAGAGAGGGCCCGCGCCATCCCAAGGGCGCTGATCGCCTCGTCGAGGGCGCCGTACGCCTCGGTGTGGAGATCATCCTTGGGAACGCGGCCGCCGTAGAGCAGGCTGGTCTCGCCGCCGTCGCCGTGACGGGTGACGATGCTCACGCCACCCAGCCACCGTCGGCGGATGCCTCGGCGAGGATCTTCAGGGCGCTCCCCTCGTTGCCGCGGGCGCGCTCCTCCACCCACTTGCTGGCGGCGATCGTCGCCGTGGTGGCGTCGCCCACCGCGGTCGTGATCTGGCGCGTCAGCTGGGCGCGAACGTCGCCGGCGGCGAAGATGCCCGGCACGCTGGTCATCATGGTCATGGGGTCGGTGAGGTAGTAGCCGCCCCTGTCGTGCTTGATGTGCGCGTCGACGAGCCCCGTGTTGGGGATGAAGCCAACGAAGATGAAGACCCCGCCGAGGTCGAGCCGAGACGTCGCGCCGGTGACGGTGTTGCTGAGGTTGAGGTGGGTCAGCTTCCCGTCTCCCTCGATCGAGTCGACCACCGTGTTCAGCAGCATCTCGATCTTGGGGTGGCTGCGTGCCTCGTCGACGAGGATGGGCTGAGCCCGAAACTCCTCGCGGCGATGGATCAGGGTCACCTTGGTGGCGTAGCGGGTCAGGAAGATGGCCTCCTCCACCGCGGCGTCGCCACCTCCCACGACGGCCAGCTCCAATCCCTGGAAGAAGGCTCCATCGCACACCGCGCAGTAGGACACGCCCCGTCCGGCGTACTCCAGCTCACCGGGCACCTCGAGCTTGCGAGGGTTGCCCCCGGCGGTGATGATGACCGCCGGAGCTCGATAGTCCCCGGCATCCGTCTCGATCACCTTCATGCCGTCGGGCTCGATGCGGATGCGCTCGGCCGGCGCGTAGACCATCTCAGCCCCGAAGTGCTCGGCCTGGGCGAGCATGGCGGCCGCCAGCTCGCCTCCGAGGATGCTCTTGAAGCCAGGATAGTCCTCGATCAGCTCAGTGTTGAGCAGCTGGCCACCCGGTGCCTTGGCCTCGATCACCACCGCACGGATCTTGCTGCGTCCGGCGTAGAGCGCGGCGGTCAGACCGGCAGGGCCGGCGCCGATGATGGCGATGTCGAACTCATGCATTGCTCTCAAACCGTACCCGAAGATGGTGCGCTCGAAGCGCCGTCGGGTTCGTTCACCGCGCGGCGAAGCTCAGCAACTCGCTGAGAACCCGGTTCAGCTGGATAGCGTACCCCTCCGGCGCCGACTTGCTCGCCAGGGTCACGATGCCCACCACCCGCCCCTGCAGGTCGAGCACCGGGCCCCCGCTGTTGCCCGGGTAGATGGTCTGACCGTCGAGCACGAGCAGGTCGTGGTAATCGGTGGTGGTCGGGGGCTGCCCGGTGGTGGTGTCGCCGGTCACCGGCACATCGCCCGCGATGCGCGTGACGCTCTCGTCCGTGATGTCGCCGTGCCCGGTGGCATGGCCGCTGGCGATGGCCACCACCGCCACCGGAAAGCCGCTCAGGGTTGCCGTGGAGGGGATCAGCGGGGTGCCCGCGAACCCGCCCCGGCTGCGAATCACGGCAACGTCGAGATCGCGATCGATGCCCACCACGTCACCCACGTGCGAGCTTCCGTCACGCCCGCGGATGCGTACCGCCAGCTCTCCCTGGACGACGTGTGCGTTGGTCACGAAGTCGCCCTTGGAGTCGAGCAGCCAGCCCGTTCCCAGCCCCTCGTCGTTGCTGCCCAGCGCCTCGATCGTCACGGTGCGGCTCAGCTGGGCGCGCGCGACGTCGTCAAGCGACAGGGTCGGGGATGCGGCAACCACCCTGACCGCAGACGGATGCTTGGCGGTGGGAGCGCTGGCCGGCAGCTCGGTGCGGTTGATGGTCACCAGGAAGGCGACGACGCCGGCCAACGCCACGACGGCGAGGCCCAGCGAGACGCGGACCGGCCGCGACCACACCGCGGATCGACTGCGTGACACGGGTCGCCATTGTGAGCCACCCGGCGCTGGGCGGCGCCGAGGAGTGCCGGTGCCAGCGCCTCATGCAGCGTCAGGGCCCAGATCCAGCACGCCGCTCTCGGCCAGCCGGCGCAGGGCGCGAGCACGATGCGAGACGCCATCCTTGGCCAGATCATCCGCCTCCCCGAAGGTGATCCCGAGGTCGTCGCTGAGGAACGCGGGGTCGTAGCCGAAGCCACTCTGCCCGCGAGGTGCCACCAGCATGCCCAGACACTCTCCCCGCGCGGTGACCGGCTCCGCCGCGGGGCGGCACAGAGCGACCACGCACACGTAGCGGGCCCGGCGGTCCTCGGGCGATCGCCGATCCACCTCGCTGATCAGCGCTGCGAGGCGGTCGCCGTCGTCAGCATCCGGCCCCAGCCAGCGCGCCGAATGGGGGCCGGGCCAGCCCCGCAGTGCGTCGACCTCGATGCCACTGTCGTCGGCGAGCGCGGGCAGGGCCAGCTGGGCCGACACCGCCGCCGCTTTGGCGAGGGCGTTCTCGGCGTAGGTGTCGCCGAGCTCGACGAGCTCCCCAGCCCAGCCTGTGTCGGCGAGGCCGATGACGGTGAGGGGATGAGCGGAGAGAAGGCGGCGGAACTCGCGCAGCTTGCCGGGATTGTTGGTCGCCAGCACCACGGTGCGGGCTGCCTCGCCAGCTCTGACCGGCCCGGTCACGCGCCGGCGATCGCCTCCGACTGGACGGCGAAGAGCTGCTCCATCCCGGCGGACGCCAGCTCGAGCAGGCTGTCCATCTCCACACGCGAGAAGGGCTCCTGCTCGGCGCTGCCCTGGAGCTCGATGAAGCGGCCGTCGCTGCAGCCGACGCAGTTCATGTCGGTGTCGGCCGCGGAGTCCTCGAGGTAGTTGAGGTCGAGGCGCGGCTCGCCGGCGACGATCCCCGCGCTCACCGCCGCCACCTGCCAGCGCAGCGGGTCCTCAGCCACCAGGCCTGCGGCGCGGAGCTTGGCGACCGCCAGGGCCAGGGCGACGTATCCCCCGGTGATGGAGGCGGTTCGCGTCCCCCCGTCGGCGACGAGCACGTCGCAGTCGATGAAGATGCTGCGCTCGCCGAGGCGCGAGAAGTCGACGGCGGCGCGCAGGCTGCG
>DAIUFS010000073.1:0-6258 GCA_036844485.1 Candidatus Dormiibacterota bacterium
AGGGCCTGCGCGTCTTCCGCCGCGGCAAGGTGCGCGACACCTTCGAGCTCGACGATGACACCCTGCTGATGGTCGCCACCGACCGTCTCAGCGCCTTCGACGTGGTCCTGCCCACACCCATCCCCGACAAGGGCCGCGTGCTCACCCAGATGTCGAGATGGTGGTTCGCGCAGACAGCGCACATCAGCCCCAACCACCTCCTCCCCGACGACCCCAGCGTGATTCCCGCAGCGGAGCGCGACGACTGGCTGCAGCGCTCCATGCACGTGCGCCGCGCCGAGCGCATCGACATCGAGTGCGTGGTGCGCGGCTACATCTCCGGCAGCGGCTGGAAGGAGTACCGCACGCAGCGCATGCTCGCCGGCGAGCCGCTCCCAGCCGGCCTCAAGGAGTCGGGCAAGCTCGACCATCCGCGCTTCACCCCGGCGGCCAAGAACGACACGGGCCACGACGAGAACATCAGCCGCGCCAACCTCGCCGACGTCGTCGGCACCGAGCTCGCAAACAGGCTCGAGAAGGTCTCGCTCGACCTCTACACCTTCGCCGCGCAGTCATCCGAGCAGCGCGGCGTCATCCTCGCCGACACCAAGTTCGAGTTCGGCTTCATCGGTGGCCAGCTCACCCTCATCGACGAGATCTTCACCCCGGACTCCTCGCGCTTCTGGGAGATCAGCGAGTGGCGCGAGGGCGAGCCGGTCACCTCCATGGACAAGCAGTTCGTCCGCGACTACCTCGAGACCCTGCACTGGGACAAGACGCCGCCCGGACCGGAGCTGCCACTCGATGTGGTTGAGGGGACGCGAAAGCGCTACCTCGAGGCCGCCCGCCGCATCTGCGACCTGGAGCTCGGGTAGCACCCGCGGGAGAGAGACCAAGCATGCGCAACCTCGCCCGGCTCGTTCTCAGGCACCGCCGCCTCGTCATCCTGTCGTGGGTGGTCGTGTTCATCGCCGGCATTGCCGGTGTGAGCACTTCCGTCAGCCGCCTGTCCACCAGCTTCTCGCTCCCCGGGCAGCCCGGCTACGAAACCGCCAATCGGGTCCTGCACACATACGGAACGGCTGCCGACGTCGCCCCCTATCTGCTGACCATCAGAGCGACGGCGGGTCAACGCATCGATCCCGCCCAGGCCGACACCACATTCGCTGCGGTTCAGCAGGCGGTCCCGGTCGCTCGGGTGATCGGTGCTCAGCAGACCGGCGATCCCATCTTCTTCCCGGCAGATGGGCGCACCACGTTCGCCTACGCCTTCATCCCTCTGCCCACCGCGTTCACTGACACCACCCTCCCGCTGCTCCAAAAGGCGCTGGCCGTGGCCGCGCCGGCGGGTACGACGGCGTCCGTCACGGGGGAGGAGGCTCTGGCAAACGGCACCGGCAACGGCGGCGGCCCGGGCGTTCTGGCCGAGACGCTGATCGGCGGGGTCGGTGCCCTGGCGGTCCTTCTCTTCGTCTTCGCGTCCTTTCTCGCTCTGCTGCCTCTGGTGATCGCCGCGATCGCGATCCTCACCACTTTCCTCGTCGTCCTGGGACTCACGTACCTCACCGACATATCGTTCATCGTGGAGTTCCTCGTCGCCCTGGTCGGGTTGGGCGTCGCCATCGACTACTCACTTCTCATCGTCACCCGCTGGCGTGAGGAGCGCGCCAGGGGGTTCACCAATCACCAGGCTGTCGAGAACGCCATGGTCACCGCGGGACGGGCGGTCGTGTTCAGCGGTATGACCGTGGCCATCGGCCTGATCGCGCTGGTGGTCATCCCGGTTCCCTTCCTCCGCTCGATCGGAGTCGGTGGCATGCTCATCCCGCTGGTCTCCGTCGCCGTCGCCACGACGTTGCTGCCGGCGTTCCTCAGCACCATCGGCCCACGCGTGGACTGGCCGCACATCCGCCACGAGAACACCGCCAGCCGCTTCTGGCTGCGCTGGGGGAGGGCGATCGTGCATCGCCGCTGGATTGCCACCGCCGTTGCGGTGGTCATCCTCGGCGCGCTGTTCGTCCCCTTCCTGAGCCTGTCCGTCGGCACCGCCAGAGCGGACTCACTGGCCTCGTCGGGCCCGGCGTATGACGGCTTGCACGCGCTTCAGGCGAGCGGCGTCCCGGCTGGTGCACTGACGCCGATCATCGTCCTGACCGACACGGCGTCGGCCGACGCGACCGCCACCAGCGCGCGGTCCGTGCCCGGTGTGCACACCGCAGTCGCGCCGCGCGGCCCGGTGGCCACCGCCGCCGGAACGCGGCTGGTCCTCGCGATCCCGCAGAACGAGACCTACAACGGCTCGACAGTCCAGGTGGTCCGCGACATCAAATCAGCGGTCGATGGCAGGCCGGGGGTCATCGGCGTCACGGGTGTCGGAGCCCTGCAGCTCGATTACCAGACCGGTGTCTACGGGACGTTCCCGCTCGTTCTGGCGCTGCTCGTGCTGGTCACGTACATCCTCTTGGTGCGAGCTTTCCGGTCGGTCCTGATTCCGCTCAAGGCGATCATCCTCAACCTGGCGTCGCTGGCCGCGACCTTTGGGGGGGTGGTGCTGTTCTGGCAATACGGATGGGGTTCCAAGGCGGTGTTCGGCATCGCGCCGACGGGCTCGATCACCTTCTGGCTGCCGATCATGATCTTTGCCTTCCTCTTCGGCCTGTCGATGGACTACGAGGTCTTCATCCTGTCTCGCATTCGCGAGGAGTACGACCGAACGGGTTCCACCCGTCGCGCGGTGATCGAGGGTGTGGGACGCACGGGTCGGCTGGTCACCTCGGCCGCCCTGATCCTCTTCCTGGCATTCCTTTCGCTCGCGTCGGGACCACAGACCGACATCAAGGTCTTCGCCACCGGCCTGGGTTTTGGCATCCTGCTGGACGCGACCATCGTGAGAATGCTGCTGGTCCCAGCATTGGTTTCGCTGTTCGGTGAGTGGAACTGGTACCTGCCGCGTTCCGTCGCGCGGGTCCTTCGGATCAAGGAGCCCGGCCAGCTGGATGAGATGGCTGCCGACGTCGAGGCGGAAGCGGAGGCGGTATGACAGCCGACTCCCGTCCGCCGGTACGATCGTCAGGCATGATCTTCACGGCCCAGGTGGTGGTCACCCTCAAACCGGTGGTCAACGACCCCCAGGGCATCGTGGTGCGCAACGGCCTCCGCCAGCTCGGCTTCAACGGCGTCGGCGAGGTCCGCGTCGGCAAGTACATCGAGCTGACCATCGACGCCGAGGACGAGGCCCAGGCGCGCGACCACGTCACCAAGATGTGCGAGAAGCTGCTCCGCAACCCGGTCATCGAGGACTACCGCATCGAGATGCTCACCCCGGCGGAAGCTGCCCGGTGAGGTTCGGCATCGCCGTCCGTTCCTGACCGCCTTCGCTCAGAAGAGCACGGGTGTGGCGAGCAACCCGTCACCGGGCGCCCGGCCGCTGACGATCCGGCAGAACTCGACGGCGTCGAGTCGCAATTCGGCTGCGCCGTTTCCCTGCGCGTAGGCTCCTCCCGCGGGCCCGTCGAGCACCAGCGAATATTGCTGGCGGTGTCGCCCGGCCCACGACGCCACGATGTCCTCCACGACGACGCTGTCGTGGTCCGCGGTCAGCTCCATCGAACGGCCGGTGGCGCGGCAGATGTCGATGCGATGCATCCACAGGTCGCGGTTGAGCACCAGCACCTGGACTGTGCGCAGCGACACCGTGTTCACCGGCGTCGGGCTGGGAATGAATGCTGTGTACCAGTCGGGGCTGCGGCGGTTGCGCACCTGAGCTGGCGCGGCCCGCTCGAGAGCCTCGACCAGCTCCTCTGTCGTCCGCGAAGCCTGTTCACGGATCTGCACCTCATTGACCCCGTTGACGAGGTCGCTGAGTCTCCGCATCCCATGCACGCGCAAGCCTGCGATCGCATGCCGCACGAGCGCCGGCAGGCTCGCTTCCTCTGCCGCGCCCACCAGGTGTCCCGCCATCGCGCGCACGTCCCACGGCGCGCAATCCGTGGGGCTACGCCACTCGTCGGGTGTGAGCGCGCGCAGCAGCGCCGCCAGCCGCGCGTACTCGGTCTCGCAGAAGCGGGCCGCCTGATCGCGCGTCGCCGCACGCGCCGCCCTGGCCATCTGGTTCGCGGTTGCTGTCGTCATTCCGTCGCACTCCCCCTTTCGGTCAGTGATGTCAGGAATATGTCAACCGCCCAACCGAGCAACCGCAGCCAGCGGTCGCCCGGCGGATCGTTGGCGATCTGCTGCGACACCAGCCCGGTCACCATTGCGATCAACAGATCGATGGCCTGACGGTCCTCGATGCCAAGCACCGCCAGCTGGGCGGCGATGTCGTCGAGCACCGCCACCGCCTCGGCGTAGGCCTGCGGCGAGGGCTCGAAGCCTGGGATGGGCCGCTGGCAGAGAAGCGAAAACCGGGCGGGCTGGTCCACCCAGAACCGCGCGAGGCCGGCCGCCATGGAGCTCACCATCGTGCGCAGGTCGCCGTCGCGGGGCAGCGCCGCCATCACTCCCCCGAACGCCCTCCAGCCATCAGCGAACATGGCGTCGTAGACGGCGTTTTTGGACGGGAAGTACTCGTACAAGGAGGGGGCCTTGAGCCCGACGCGCTCGGCCAGGTCGCGGATGGTGATCCCGCCCACCCCCTCGACGGCCGCGATCTCCCACGCGGCGGCCACCACCTCGGTCTTCGTGGCCAGGCGGCGTCGAGTCTTCCGATCAAGCGTCGGTGTTCCGATCATTGTTCGGAATACTCGCACAGTCGAGCGTCCGGTGCAACTCGCCAGGACTTCGAGGGCGAGCCAATCCAGACCCTCCGTAGAATCGAGGTACGTGATTCCACCAGGCGACGCTCGGCGAGGAGGGACAGCGACCCGGTGAGGTTCGGCATCGCCGTCTTCCCGGGGACGTGGTCGGATCGCGACTGCGCCCATGCGGTGGAGCTCGCCGGGCACGAGGCGGTGATGCTGTGGCACAAGGATGCCAGCCTCCAGAACGCCGACTGCGTCATCCTCCCCGGCGGCTTCTCCTATGGCGACCACCTCCGTTGCGGCGCCATCGCCCGCTTCGCGCCGCTCATGGAGAGCGTGGTCGACTTCGCGAACCGGGGCGGCCTGGTCTGGGGCATCTGCAACGGCTTTCAGATCCTCTGCGAGGCGCACCTCCTCCCCGGCGCGCTGACCCGCAACGCGTCGCTGCAGTTCCGCTGCGAGATGACCCAGCTGCGCGTGGAGACCAGCGCCACGCCATTCACCGACGGCCTCCCGGCCAAAACCATCCTCCGCGTCCCGGTGTCCCACGGAGAGGGCCGCTACGTCGCCGACGAGCAGACGCTCGACACCCTCGAGCGCGACGACCGCGTCGCCTTCCGCTACGTCGCCCCCGACGGCGCCCCGGTCGGAGACGCCACCCCCAACGGCTCCATGCGCGACATCTCCGGCATCGTCAACGAGGCCCGCAACGTGCTCGGCATGATGCCCCACCCCGAGCGCGCCTGCGAGCCGCTGCTGGGCAGCAGCGACGGCATGCGCCTCTTCCAGGCGGTGGCGCATACAGCGGCACAGCACGGCGCCTTTGCGGGGGCACGGTGAGCGCGGTCACCGAGGTCTCGCCCGCCGAGCTCGCCGAGGTGGCGCTGACCGCCGAGGAGTACGAGCTGGCGGTCACCAAGCTGGGCCGGGCACCCACTAGAGTCGAGCTGGGCATCATCGGCGCGCTGTGGAGCGAGCACTGCGGCTACAAGACCAGCAAGCCGCTGCTCAAGCGCCTCCCCACCGAGGGCCCCCGCGTGCTCCAGGGCCCGGGCGAGAACGCCGGCGCGGTCGACATCGGTGACGGTCTCGCCGCGGTGTTCAAGATCGAGTCGCACAACCATCCCAGCGCGATCGAGCCCTACCAGGGCGCGGCCACCGGCGTCGGCGGCATCCTCCGCGACATCTTCACCATGGGCGCGCGCCCGGTGGCACTGCTCGACTCGTTGCGCTTCGGCCCCTACGAGGACGCCGCGCAGAGGCACCTCTTCGACGGCGTCGTCGCCGGCATCGGCGGCTACGGCAACTGCATCGGCGTCCCGACCGTCGGTGGCGAGGTGTACTTCGACGAGTCGTACCGCTACAACTGCCTGGTCAACGCCATGTGCGTCGGGGTCATCGAGCACGCCAAGCTGACCCGCGCGGTGGCCAGCGGTCCCGGCAACAGCGTTCTGCTGGTCGGTGCCGACACCGGCCGCGACGGCATCCACGGCGCCACCTTCGCGTCGGTGCAGCTCGACGACAGCAGCGAGGAGCGCCG
>DAIUFS010000074.1:0-6257 GCA_036844485.1 Candidatus Dormiibacterota bacterium
GGATCCCACCTGGTTACTCGGGCTCAGCCCGGGACGGCGCGGCCGCCGGGTGCTAGTGGGCTCGCCACACCGGCCGGCGCCGGCTCGCCTTCGGCTCGCTTAGGCTGGGGCGGTGAGCCCCGGTATCGTCCTGGCCGTCCTGATCGTGGCCATCGGGACTCAGCTGACGCGCCTCCTGGTGCCGCGTCGCGGCAACTACCTGGTCGCCATGGTCTGCGCCGTGATGGGGCTGCTGGGCGCCGAGCTGGTGGCCCTGAGCGGGCATGGCGGCCCCGCGCTGGGAAGTGTCCACCCGGCTGCCGATGTGGTGGGCATCGGGATCGCCGAGGCGATCGGAGTGGCCCTGACCGCTCCGCGACGGCTGGGTCGTCGATAATCCGGCCAGCACCCACCCTCGGAGCAGTGCCCTGCATTTCCCCTTCGGCCGTTCGGGTCTCCTCGCCGCCGCCGCCGTGGCGGGAGTCATCGTCTACTGGCGCGCCAGCGAGCGCCAGCGCTCGCAGCAGCGCGCCGATGAGATCGACCTGGCCGTTGCCCAGGGGCGCGAGGCCGCCGAGATGGCTCTGAGGGGCCCCGAGGTGGACAGGCAGCCGTTTGACCAACGCTGACAGGGGGTACTTCTCAAGCAGGATGACACGGACCACATCTGAGCTCCGTCTGCCGGCCGACCCCGCGTACATCGTCGTCGCCAAGCGCGCCGCCTCGGCATTTGCCGCAGTGGCGGGGTTCGACGTCGAAGCGGTGCACGACCTGACCATCGCCGTCGCCCAGGCGTGTGAGAACGCCATCGCCTGCGCCCAGCGGGTGGGCGGCGTCGGGGCTGGGCAGATCCGCCTCGCCTTCACCGTCGAGGGCACGCGCCTCGAGGTGCGGGTGCAGAGCAGCTGTGCCCGCGAGGTCGTCGCCCGGGCGGCCGCGGTGCGGGAGCGGGCGGTTGCACAAGCGGTGGAGCGGGAGCGCGAGGAGGTGGCCGCCGCCACCGATCTGGCGCTGCGGCTCATGGGGCTGTTCGTCGACGACCACAGTTACAGGGTCGACGAGCGCACCGGTGGTCTGCGCGTCCGGCTGACGAAGTACAAAGCTTCGTGAGCCGTCTGCCCCGTAACCACGGGGCGGAGACCACCGCGAGGGCCCGAACCATCCCCAAGCCGGCGCCGAGCGCGCGCCGCGACACCGTCCGGCGGCTTCTTCGGACCTATCACGAGACCCGTGACCCCGCGGTTCGCGACCAGCTCGTGGACCTCAACTCCGATCTGGTCCATTACATAGCGCGCCGCTTCGCCAATCGGGGCGAGCCGCTCGAGGACATCGAGCAGGTGGGGTTCCTCGGGCTGATCCATGCCATCGAGCGCTTCGATCCCTCGCTGGAGAACGAGTTCAGCACGTTCGCCACCCCGACGATCATGGGTGAGATCCGCCGCTACTTCCGCGACCGCTCCTGGGCGGTGCGCGTGCCGCGGCGGCTCCAGGAGAACCTGCTGCGGGTCAACGCGGCCGCCCAGCAGCTGACCGGGGAGCTGGGGCGGGCGCCGAGCATCGGCGAGATCGGCGAGCGCGTCGGGCTCGAACCGGAGGACGTTCTCGCTGCGCTAGAGGTGTCTCCGGCCCAGCACACCGTGTCCCTGGAGGCGGCTCCAGCGGGCCGAGCGGACGAAGCCCTCACCCTCGGGGAGCGGCTCGGCTCCGAGGACAGCAACCTCGATCGCGTCGAGATGCGCTCCCTCCTCGAGCAGGCCATGGCCCATCTCAATCCACGCGAGCGGGAGATCATGGCGCTGCGATTTGTCGAGGAGCTGCCCCAGACAGAGGTGGCCAAGCGCCTGGGGATCTCGCAGATGCACGTGTCGCGCCTGCAGCGGGCGGCAGTCGAGCATCTCCGCCGCGAGATGGGAGACGAGGCCGCGGTCTGAGGTGGCGCGGCGGGCGCTACGCCGGTGACCGGCTACAATTGCGGCGATTTCCCCCACATCATCGGCTCGCGCCCGCGGGCCCCACACATGGGACGGGCGTTTGCGCACCCACGAGATCCGGGAACGCTTTCTCCGCTACTTCGAAGACCACGGACACCATCGTCTGGCGAGCGCATCGCTGATCACCCACGACGATCCGTCCCTGCTCTTCAACGTGGCCGGGATGGTGCCGCTCAAGCGGTACATCACTGGAGAGGTGGATCCTCCCTCGCCACTCCTGGTGTCCTGCCAGAAATGCTTCCGGGGGCAGGGCCTGCTTGACGACATCGCCGAGGTCGGCGACGACACGCATCACACCTTCTTCGAGATGCTCGGCAACTGGTCGATCGGCGGCTACTTCAAGAAGGAGGCGATCAGCCTCGCCTGGGACCTGCTCACCGATGGCTACGGCCTCGACCCCAAGCGGCTGCGACCGAGCGTCTTTCCCGACGACACCGAATCCGAGCGCCTCTGGCAGGAGGTGACCGGGGTGGGGCCGGAGGGCATCTCGCGAATGCCGGACAACTGGTGGGCGGCAGGACCGACCGGGCCGTGCGGGTACGACAGCGAGATTCACTGGGATTGGGGCGCGCCCTGCTCCTGCGGCCGCGAGGACTGCCTGCCCGAGGACGAGTGTGGCGGCAACCGCTGGGTGGAGCTCTGGAACCTCGTCTTCATGGAGTTCAACCAGGACGAGGCGGGCAATCGGAATCCCCTGCCCAAGAAGACCGTCGACACCGGGATGGGCCTCGACCGTCTCGCCGCGGTGGTCCAGGGGGTGCGCAGCGACTACGAAACGGACCACTTCGCCGGCATCGTCTCCTCTTTCGCAAGCCGGGCGGACGTCGCGCCGCAGAAGCCAGGGCGGAACGCCAGCCTGCATGTCCTCGCCGACCACACCCGGGCGGCCACCTTCCTCATCGCTGACGGCGTCCTCCCCGGGAATGAGGCGCGCGGCTACGTGCTCCGCCGGGTCATCCGGAGAGCAGCTATCCACGGACGCCGCATCGCGCTGTCAGGAGGCGTGGCCCCGTCTGTCGCGGCCGTGGTGGACGCCATGGGCGAGGCCTACCCTGAGATCGTCGAGAACCGCCAGCTCGTCGAGCGCACCCTCGAGGCGGAGGAGGCCGCGTTCGCCCGCACGCTCGATGCCGGCGCCGATCGCCTCGCCTCCCTGCTGGAGTCCGGAGCCGGAACCATCGCCGGCGAGGAGGCGTTCCGGCTCCATGACACCTATGGTTTGCCCATCGAGATGACTGTCGAGATGGCCCGTGAGCGAGGCGTCGCCGTCGACCGCGCCGGATTCGACGCCGCCATGGCCGAGCAACGGGCGCGGAGCAAGGCGGCCCACGTCCGCGTCGGTTTCGGCGGGGGGCCTCAGCTGCCCAGCACGGTATTCGTGGGATACGACGCCCTGGAAAGCCCGGCGACGGTGGTGCGCATCGGTGGCGCCGACTCCCGCGACCTGCTCCCCGCCGGCGCCGAGGACGCCGTGATCCTCGACACCAGCCCGTTCTACGCCGAGGCCGGAGGGCAGGTGGGGGACACCGGCGATCTGCTCTTCGACGGCGGCCGGGCACGAGTGCTGGACACCACCTACGCCGGCAGCGCCCGGATCCACAGCGTGCGCGTGGAGCACGGCACCCTGGCCCGCGGAACCGAGGTGCGGGCGGTGGTCGACAGCGAGCGTCGCGCCCAGGTGGCCCGCCATCACAGCGCCACCCACTTCCTCAACCAGGCTCTGCGCGAGGTGCTCGGCACAGCCGTCGTCCAGCGTGGCTCGCTGGTGGGCCCCGACCACGCCACCTTCGACTTCTCCTTTCCGCGCGCGCTGGACCCGGTCGAGCTGCATGACATCGAGGCGCGCGTCAACGACCACATCCGCGCCAACCGGCCTCGCACTGTCGACGTCATGACGTTGCCCGAAGCCAAGGCCAGCGGGGCGATCGCCCTGATCGACGAGAAATACCGCGACAAGGTCCGCGTGGTCGACTTCGGGGGGTGGTCCCGCGAGCTGTGCGGCGGAACCCATGTGGGCCGCGCCGGCGACATGGGAGCCGCCATCATCGTGGCCGAGAGCAGCATCGGCCAGGGCGTGAGGCGCATCGAGATGGTCGTCGGTGAGTCCGCCGAGCAGCGCTGGCGGGAGACGGGCGACGCGCTGCAGCAGGCCGCCCGCGCGCTCAAGGCGCGCCCCGTCGAGGTCCCGGAGCGCGTGTCCGCCCTCCAGGAGCAGCTTCGTGCCAGCCGGCGCGAGCTCGAGCGGGCCAAGCGGGCTGCGCCGCTGTCGGGTGCGGTGGCGGGGCAGGCCGGCGAGCTGGGCGAGCTCGCGGTCGAGCACCTCGGCGACCTCAGGTACGCACAGCTTCCTGTCGACGTCGACGGCGAGGCCGTCATCGAGGCCACCGACCGCATCTACGCGGAGCGGCTCGACGGTGACGGCGTGGCCGTGGTGGTCGGGTCCGACAGCTTCGCGATCAAGGTCGGCGCCACGGCGCGGAAGCGCGGGGTCAATGCCGGCGAGATCGCCCGCAGCGCAGCGCAGGTGATGGGAGGCCGCGGCGGCGGTCGCCCAGACTTCGGTCGAGGCGGGATCAAGGATCCGGCCAAGCGAGATGACGGGATGGCGCTGATCCGCGAGACGGTGGGCCGCGCCGGCGCGAGCGGCGCATGAGCAAGCGCAAGTTCTCGCTGCTGCGCCGCCGGGCGGAGTTCAACACGCACTACACAGTCCTCGACATCGGCACGGAGTTCGTCAAGGCGCTGGTGGTCAAACGCGAGGAGGACAAGGGCATCGTCATCGGCGCCTCGCGCGTCCGCCAGCAGCTCACGGACATGCACGGGGGAGCGGTGGCCGACATCCAGTCCGTGATCGACAACTGCGACCGCGCTCTCACCGAAGCCGAGGACATGTGCGAGATCGTTCCCGGACAAGCGGTCATGGGAATCGCCGGTGAGCAGGTGCGCGGCTTCAGCACCACCATGACGATGCCGCGCCCGCAGCCACAGGCGCGGATCACCCAGGCCGACCTCGCCGCCGCGCTCCAGGCGGTGCAGCGCCGTGCCCTCAAGGAGGCGGTGCGGCAGATGTCGCACGAGCTCGGCGTCGCCGAGGTCAACGTCAAGCTGGTGCACAGCACCATCACCTCGGTGCGCATCGACGGCTACGCGGTCAGCAACCCCGTCGATTTCCAGGGCAACGTCGTCGACATCACCGTCTTCAACACCTTCGCTCCGCTGCACCACATCGGGGCGCTGCAGACCATCGCCCAGGAGCTCGATCTCGAGGTGGTGGCGACGGTCGCTGAGCCCTACGCCCTGGCACGCGGCTGCAACACCGACGACATCGAGGAGCGCGGCGCCATCTTCATCGACGTCGGCGGCGGCACCACCGACGTGGCATTGGTGCGCAACGGTGGCATCGAGGCGACGCGTATGTTCGCCCTCGGTGGGCGTTCGTTCACCAAGCGACTGGCCGGCGAGCTGCAGATCTCCATGGGCGAGGCGGAGCGATACAAGCTCTCCCACGGTGAGGGTCGCCTCGCCGCCGAGCAGCGCGCCCTGGCCCGCCAGGCTCTGACCCCGACGGCCGAGGTGCTCGCCCAGGGGGTGGCACTGACGCTCGAGGAGCTGGCCGGCGGAGAGGCGCTGCCGGCGAGCATCTACCTGGCCGGGGGCGGGGCCTCGCTGCCCGAGGTGTCAGAGCAGCTCAGCGCCCTCGATTGGGCGGACGCGCTGCCCATGGCTCACCCCCCCTCGGTGCGCGTGCTCGGCCCGGAGGATGTCCACCGTGTCTTTGACAGCACCGGCCTCCTGGTGGGCAGCCAGGACGTCACGCCCATGGGACTGGCGCACCATGCCATCTCCCTGGAGGACGAGGCCGATCAGCCACTCGGGGGACTCATGCGCCGTGTCCTCAAGACCATGAAGGTGTAGTCGATGCCTCAGGTCATCTACACCGAGCCGAGCGACGAGATCGTCGACCTGGTCGACAGGGTCCGCAAGTCAGCGGACCCGGACGTGGCCCTGGTGCTCGGCGCCGGTACCATGGGCATGCAGACGCCCCTCAACGTCCGGCTGCTCCGCCAGCTGGGGACCCAGGCGGGCAAGCGGGTGTCCGTGATCAGCGGCGATCCCTACATCCAGGGTCTGTCGCGTGTCGGCGGCCTGCCGACCTACGCCTCGGTGCCCGCGTTCGAGCGCGGCATCCAGACCGTTCGCCCCCACTCTGACGAGGGTCCGGCGCTGGCGGGCGGCGTGGCGGCCTTCGCGGGCGCCGGCGCGGGAGCCGCAGGCGCCGGAGCGCTC
>DAIUFS010000075.1:0-5655 GCA_036844485.1 Candidatus Dormiibacterota bacterium
TGAGCTCGCCGAACTTGCCGAGGCGCGTCGACACCTCGTGGGGGCGGGTGATCATGGCCTGCACGACCATCGCCGCAGCCTCCTCCGGACTGATGGTGGGGAAGTTCTTGTAGATGCCGGTGGGGGCGATCATCGGCGTGCGCACCAGGGGCATGTGCACGGTGGTGACGTCGATGCCATCGGCGACGACCTCGGATGCGAGGCAGCGGGAGTAGGCATCGAGCGCGGCCTTGCTGGCCACATAGGCGGAGAAGCGCGGCGGGTAGGTCTGGCCGCCGATCGAGGTGATGTTGATGATGTGGCCGCCGCCGTTGTCCTTCATGCTCGGCAGCGCGGCCATGATCAGCGCGATCGCCCCGAAGTAGTTGAGCTGCATGGTCCGCTCGAAGTCGTGGAAGCGATCCAGCGACTCCATGACCGAGCGCCGGATGGAGCGGCCGGCATTGTTGATGAGCACGTCGACGCGGCCGTGCTCCGCGATCACGTCCTCGAGCATCGACCTGCAGGCACTCGGGTCGCTGAGATCGGTGGGATGGAGATGGACGGTTCCGCCCAGCGCCTCGGCCTCGGCCTTCATCTCCTCGAGCTTCTCGACGCCGCGGGCGACGCCGATGATGGTGGCGCCTGAGCCGGCCAGCGCGGTGGCGACAGCGCGGCCGATGCCGCTGGAGGCACCGGTGATCACCACCACCCTCCCGGCGGCGACCCGACGGATGTTGCGCTCCGTGGGCAGGTCGGGATCGAGATGGCGCTCCCAGTAGTCCCACACCTTCCAGGCGTAGTCGTGGAGGCGGGGGACGCGGATGCCGCTGCCCTCCAGCGCCGCCTGGGCGTGGGTGGCGTCGAAGCTGGCCGGGTAGTCCATGTACTCGAGCGCCGTCTCGGGGATGCCGAGGCGGTCGAGCACTTGCCGGCGGATCCGCTGGATGGCGGGAACGCTGCCCACCACCTTGAGCGTGTCACCCGGGATCATCTTGGTCATGCGGCGGTCGAAGCGGAGCGCGAACTCGGGGGCGTGGGCGGCCCGGCAGAAGGTGTTGAGCGTGTCACCGAGGGACAGCGGCGCCGGGTCGACGAGGTGGAAGGCGCGGTTGTCGAGGCCGTCCTGGTGAGCGATGTGGTCCATGGCGCGGGCCACGAAATCCACGGGGACGAGGTTGAGCGGGCCGCCCTCAGGGCCGATGAAGGGCCACCACTGGGGGAACTCGCTGCGCAGGGTCTGGATCAGCTTGAACGCGTAATAGGGGCCGTCGATGCGGTCGGCCTCGCCGGTCTCGGAGGAGCCGATGACCATGCCGGGGCGGTAGACGCGCCAGGGCACTGTGGCCTGGTCGCGGACGATGCGCTCCGCCTCGTATTTGGTGGAGAAGTACGGGTGATCGAGGTCCTGACCCTCGGCGAACATCTCCTCGGTGAACTCGCCGTTGAAGCGGCCGGCGACGGCGATGGAGCTGACGTGATGCAGCCGCGCCGCGTCGAGGACGTTGGCGAGCTCGACGGTGTTGCGGGTGCCGTCGATGTTGGCGCGCTCGCTGTCCTCGGCCGAGGCGGTGAGGTCGTAGATGGCGGCGAGATGGAACACCGTCGCACCCCTGAGCCGTGACCGATCGTCGTCGCCGATGGCCAGGCCGGGCTCGGCGATGTCGCCGATCACTGACCGCAGCTGCGAGTCGTCGGCTCCGAGCCGGTCGCGCAGCGCCGCGAAGCGATGGCGCGATCCCGGCCTGACGAGCACGTTGACCTCGCCACCACGCGCCAGCAGCAGCGGAATCAGCTGGCGCCCGATGAACCCGGTGGCACCGGTGACAAAGTACCGCACCTCGACCCTCCTCAGAGTACAAGCCAGACCCCGCCTGCGACGCCGAGAATAGCCCGCGGAACCGCCCTAGGTCCCCGCTGCGCCACAATTGACACCGCCGTCAACGCTTCTCAGGAGGCCTGTCGATCCATGCCTGAAGCCGTCGTCGTCGCCGCCGGCCGCTCCCCGATCGGACGGGCCATGAAGGGATCGCTGGTCAACGTCCGCGCCGACGACCTCGGCGCGTACATCGTCACCAAGGTGCTGGAGCAGGTGCCTCAACTCGATCGCGCCGAGATCGAGGACCTCATCTGCGGTTGTGGCCTGCCCGGAGGCGAACAGGGCTTCAATCTGGGCCGCGTGGTCAGCATCCTCGCGCATCTCGACGTTCCCGGCACCACGGTCACCCGCTACTGCTCGAGCTCGCTGCAGACCACCCGCATGGCGGCTCACGCCATCAGGGCCGGGGAGGGCGACGCCTTCCTCTCCGTCGGCATCGAGTGCGTGTCGCGCTTCGTCAACGGCGTCAGCGACAACCCCCAGAACCAGAACGAGCGGCTCGCGCCGGGCAATCCCCACGGCTTCCCCGACGTGTACATCGCCATGGGACAGACCGCCGAGAAGGTCGCCCGCCGCGAGGAGATTTCCCGCGAGGAGCAGGATCGCTACGCGCTGCGCAGCCAGCAGCGCGCCGTCGCCGCCCAGGACAGCGGCTTCTTCGACCGCGAGATCATCCCGGTGCCGCTCGGCGACGGCGCTGGTGAGATGACCAAGGACGATGGGCCCCGTCGCGACACCAGCCTCGAGAAGCTCGCCAGCTTGGCTCCCGTCTTTCGGGAGGACGGCACCGTCACCGCGGGCAACTCCTGCCCGCTCAACGACGGCGCCGCCGCGGTCGTGGTGATGAGCGACAGCCGCGCCGCCGCCCTCGGCATCACCCCCCTGGCCCGGATCGTCAGCACCGGGCTCTCCTCGCTGAACCCGGAATTCATGGGGCTCGGCCCCATCGAGGCGAGCAAGCAGGCCCTGGCCCGCGCCGGCATGGCCATCGACGACGTCGACGTCGTCGAGCTCAACGAGGCCTTCGCCGCGCAGTGCATCCCCGCCGCACGCGGCATCGGCATCGATCCCTTCGACGATCGTTTCAACCCCCACGGAGGAGCCATCGCCCTCGGCCACCCCTTCGGCATGACCGGCGCCCGCATCCTCTGCACCCTGCTCAACGACCTCCGCACCCTCGACAGGACCGTTGGGCTGGAGACCATGTGCGTGGGCGGCGGGATGGGCATGGCGATGATCGTCGAGCGGCTGAACTAGAGCTCAGCCGGGTTCGGGCCCGAGGGCGATCGGGCGGGCCGGGTCGCTGATCCACTCGCTCCAGGAGCCGGGGTAGAGGGCGGCGCCGATCCCGGCGAGCTCGAGCGCCAGAATCTCGTGGGCAGCTGTCACCCCCGATCCGCAGTAGGCAGCGACCGGCTGAGCAGCCCCAGTCGCGCCCAGCGCGGCGAAGTGGGCGCGCAGTTCATCCGCCTCGAGGAAGCGACCGTCGGGGCCGAGGTTGGCCAGGGTCGGGGCGCTGCGCGCCCCGGGGATGTGGCCGGCCACGGGGTCGATCGGCTCGCTGTCGCCGCGGTACCGTTCGGGGGCACGGGCGTCGAGCAGCACACCGTGGCGAGCCAGATGGGCCGCCGCCTCGGCATCGATCACGGGCATGCCTCCGGGCTTGGCCTCGAAGCTCCCGGGAGCTGCGGTGGTCTCGACGCTGGTGAGCGGCAGGCCGGCCTGCATCCAGGCCGCCACCCCGCCATCGAGGAGGCGGACCTGGCGATGGCCGAAGTAGCGCAGCAGCCACCAGGCCCGTGCCGCACTGACGCCGCCGGAGGCGTCGTAGACCACCACCGCCGAGTGGTCGCTGACACCGCATCGGCGCATCGCCGCCTCGAACACGGCGGCCTCCGGGAGGGGATGGCGTCCCCGGCGCTGCCCCGGCGCGCCGGCCAGATCGCTGTCGAGGTCGACAAACTGCGCCCTGGCCAGATGGCCGCGGAGGTACTCATCGTGACCGGGCGGGCCGGCCAAGTTCCAGCGCACGTCGAGCAGCACCGGCGCCTCGCCTGACGCGGTGATGGCGGCCAGCTCCTCAGCGGAGACCAGGATGCTGCTCACCGCCACCTCCGAAACGATCGGGCCGGATCGCCCGTTCCACTGTCAACATGGGGGCGCACATCCGTGCGACCGCACGGCTTCGATCCGGTGTGCGCATGGTAAGTTGGTTGTCGATGAATTCGCGGCGCCTCGTCCTGCTCGCCACCACCGCAGGTGGCATGGCGCTGTTGGCCGGCTGTTCCTCGTCCGGGGCTGGCCCGGTGGCGATCGGCACCGTGAACGCGGTGCTCGCGGTGGCGCCGCCCGAGGTCACAGTCACCCCCGCCGACCACGCCAGCGGCGTGGCACTCGACGCGCCCGTGACCGTGTCGAGCAGCGCCGGCAGCCTCACCACCGTGGCGGTGACCAAGGTTGGCGGAGCAGCCGTCACCGGGCAGCTCTCCCCGGACGGGCGCACCTGGACGGCGACCGACGGCCTCGACCCCGGGGCCAGGTACCAGGTGACGGTGACCGCCGCCGGCGCGGGGGGCACCCACACCAGCACCGCCAGCAGCTTCTCGACGCTGGGCACGGTGACCGGCAAGCTGCTGACCACCTCCACGCCGGACGACGGCGCCACAGTGGGTGTGGGTGAGCCCATCGACCTGCACTTCAACACGTCGGTGCCCCAGGGCCAGCGATCGGGGATCGTGCAGCACCTCCAGCTGGTCTCCACTCCCGCCCAGACCGGTGCCTGGCACTGGTTCGACGGCTCCGACCTTCACTACCGCCCTGCGGTGTACTGGCAGAGCGGCACCAAGGTCACGGTCACCGCCAACTTCCACGGCGTCAACGCCGGCAACGGCATCTGGGGCCTGGCCGGGTGGACCAAGAGCTTCACGGTCGGCGAGAAGCACGTCTCGCTCATCGACGACACCACCCACCAGATGCAGGTCTACACCAACGATCAGCTGGTCGGCACCTGGCCGGTGAGCCTGGGCAAGCCCGGCTTCCGCACGCTCGAGGGCACGCTGGTGGTGCTCTACAAGGCCCAGAAGGTGATGATGGATTCCTGCGGCACGTTCGGCGGGGCCGCGTGCGTCCCGGGCAACGTCAACTACTACCACGACTACGTGTACGAGGACACAGCGATCTCGACCAATGGGTTCTTCATCCATGCGGCGCCCTGGTCGGAGCCGTCCCAGGGGTTCACCGACGTGTCGCACGGCTGCGTCAACCTCAGCATCGCCCACGCCACCACCTACTTCAACTACTCGGTCCCGGGTGACGTCGTGGTGATCAGCCACACCGGCAACATCGCCGACATCACCAACGGTGAGGCCGACTGGCAGATTCCCTTCGCGCAGTGGGACAACACGGGCGTGAGCCAGGCGGCCGCCACGGCCGCCCCGGCAGCCCCGACGTCGGCACCGGGCGGTCCCTAGGCTCGCGGGCTAACGCCCGCGCGGTCAACCCGGTGGTGACGGTGGCGAACTCCTCCGCAGCGCGCGCCGGATGATCGATCTCTCCTCGTCATCGGCGGTGCGGAGTACCACCAGCATGACGGCGTAGATCGCAGCCGCCGCGACCGTGACCCCGACCAGGGCAAGGCGTCCGTGAGGGTTCAACAGCCATACGAATCCGCCCATGACGAGGCCTGCCACGAAAGGCTTCCAGCAGCTGCGTACCACGTGGAGCGGTCCGAGCGCGCTGCGGAGCGCCAACCAGCCGGTGAGCACCAGACCCATCTCGGTGGCCACTGTCGCCCAGCT
>DAIUFS010000076.1:0-5076 GCA_036844485.1 Candidatus Dormiibacterota bacterium
GATGACCGTGTCGACCGCATCTACCACCGCATCGTCGACGACATCCTCCAGCTCATGGTCGGCGACAGCCGCAACGTGTACGCCGGCACCCAGCTGATCCTGGTCGCCATGAACATGGAGCGCATCGCCGATCGGGTGACCAATCTCGCCGAGGACCTCGTCTTCCTCGAGACCGGCAACGTCGAGGAGCTCGGCTGATGAGTGCGGGACGCGGACCCAAGCGCATCCTCGTGGTCGAGGACGAGGAGAACATCAGCCAGACACTGCGATACAACCTCACCCGCGAGGGCTACGAGGTGAGCGAGGCCGCCACCGGTGCCTCGGCCATCGAGCTGGCGCGGCAGCGACAGCCCGACCTCATCCTCCTCGACCTCATGCTCCCGGAGATGAGCGGGCTCGAGGTGTGCCGGGTGCTTCGCGCGGAGATGAGCACCCCGATTCTCATGCTCACCGCCAAGGCGAGCGAGCTCGACAAGGTGGTGGGGCTGCAGGTGGGTGCGGATGACTACGTCACCAAGCCCTTCTCCCTCAACGAGCTGCTCGCCAGGGTGGCGGCCATGCTTCGCCGCGCGGAGCTGGCCGGAGGGCAGCCGCATCGCCCCGGCGAGGTGGAGGAGTTCGGCGGTTTCCGGCTCGACCGCGCCGCGCGGACGGTGCGAGTTGCTGAGGACAGCCTGCACCTCTCGCCCAAGGAGTTCGACCTGCTCTCGCTCCTGCTCGCCAACGCCGGCCGCGTGCTCTCGCGGTCGACGATCATCCACCGGGTCTGGGGAAGCAAGTTCTTCGGCGACCACAAGACGGTGGACGTGCACATCCGCTGGCTCCGCGAGAAGTTCGAGCGATTCGACACCCTGCCGTTCCGCATCACCACCGTGTTCGGGGTCGGCTACCGGCTGGATCGCCTGGATACCGAGGACATTCCGGCCACAACTCTGAACGAGAAGCCAACCTCGGCTTAACCCGACTGCGCCTACCCTGGGTGCGTGGTCACATCCCCCGCCGGAGCCCGCAGCGGCATCACGGCCCGGGATCTGCCCCGCACGCAGGGCGGCCACACCCCCACCGCCGTTCAGGTCATCGGCCACGCTGGTCTCGCCATCCAGAGTGAGGGCGGTGTGCCCACCCGCCGTCACCTCGACGAGGCTCTGGCCCTGGGGGTCGACCGCATCGAGGTCGATGTCTGCGCCACCGCGGACGGAGCTCTGGTCGTGCGCCACGATGTGTCCCTCGGCGACGGTCGCTTCGTGGCCGATCTGGACCTCGCGGAGCTCGGCCGTGCGGGCGCCCGCGGGCTCACCCTCGACGAGGTCGTCGAGCATCTGGCAGGACGGGTCCCGGTTCTCCTTGACATCAAGATGGCGGGAGCCGCCGAGCTGCTCGGCCCCTGGCTGCGGCAGCGGCGGGATCCCGACTGCTTCGCCGTCTGCACGGAGAACCTCCCCTGGCTCCTCCACCTCCGCTTCGCCGCGCCGCGCGTGGCCCGCTGGCCGTCCTTCCCGGACCTCGGCGATCGCCGCACCCACCACGTGCAACGGGTCGTCGTGGGCCTGTGGCGCAGCCACGCCAGCCTCAGCGGTCTGCGGCGCGGGGTCGTCGACGTTCATCGCGCCGCGCAACAGCTCCGGGAGCGGCCTCAGGAGAGCCTCGCCAATCTAGCCGGACTGCCCTGGCGCGCACGGCTCCCGATGGACGTCGCGCAGACGCGTGAGGACGTCGCAGCGGCGGGAATGTGCGTTCACCATTGGGTCGTCTCGGAGCGACTTGTCGAGGAGGCCCACGGCTTTGGCCTCCACGTCAACACCTGGACCGTCAACAACCCTTTCGCGGCCCGGACGGTGGCCGCTGCCGGGGTGGACTCCATCACCACCGACCGCGTCCACCTGGTGCGGGTGGCGCTCCGCTCCGAGCAGCCAGATCCCCAGCTCCGTGCCGGGCCACCTGTCAGGGCGGTGGTGCGTATCGCACCGAGCTGATCCGGCCATCGGTGACCTCCAGCGTCCAGGTCGAGGCTTTGGCGGCGTGCTGCGAGGGTGGCGAGATCCCGATGCTGGCGAGATGTCCGATCAGGTCTTCGAGGATGTCGCCGTGGGTGCATGCGACCATCGGCGATCGCCGCTGCGAGCCCAGCCTGTCGAGCATGCCCGCAGCGCTCCCGCCCTCGTAGAGCTCGTCCAGGGTGGCCACCGGCAGCTTCTGGGCGCGCGCCAGCGGCAGCACGGTGGCGATGCAGCGCAGCGACGGGCTCGAGTACACGACCTCCGGCCGAGGTGACGACAGCACAGCCACCAGACGCTCCGCCTGAACGCATCCCCGGTCCGACAGCGGTCGCAGGTCGTCGTCGTGCTGCCATGCGGCAGGGTCGCCGGCGTGGGCGTGGCGGACGACGAGGATCAGCTGCGCAGCCATCGCCAGTCCTGTTTGCGCGATGCCGCCGCCCACACTCCGCGCCATTGCTTCTTGGCATGGTCAGCGCCGGCCAGCTCGAGGGCGGCAAGCTCGCCGGCGACAAACGAGACCTCGGGGTCGTCCACGGCTTGCCGATGCAGCCACTCGCGGGCCACGACCGCGTCGTGATGCTCGCCAAGGACGGTTTGCAGATCGGCCAGACGGGACGCGGACCGTGCTGCCGCGTCTCCGACCGCCGGGACGCAGGCGTCGGCCGCGTATCGGGCTCGCTTGGCGAGGATGCGGACCCGGTGCAGCTGCGGGTCGCTGGGGGCGTGGTCGAGGGTTGCGACGTAGTCGCGCAGCCGTCGCCATGGTCGGCGGCCCAGCCGTGTCACCGGCACGTCATCGCCGTCGGCCCACCGCGGACGGGTCATGGCCACGATCGCGTCGTTGAGCATGGCGGGGTACTCGTCGCCGCCCAATCCCAGGAACAGCTCGGCGCGTGCGGCGGAGAGCTGCGCCCTAGCGCCGTCCAGCACCGGCTGTGCTGCCGGCTGATCGGTGTCGGGCAGTCGCGCCATGAGCTCGCTGAGCCGCGCGCTCAGCACCTCGGCGTCGCGGACCACTCCCAGCCGGTCCGCCAGGTGCCCGAGCTGATCGCGCAGGCCATCCGCCCACTCGCGATCGAGCAGCGGCGCGAACGTCTGGAGGTCGCTGCGCAATCGCCGCAGCGCGACGCGCACCTTGCGAAGCGCCTCCGGGGCTCCGCCGGACAGCTCGCAGTCGAAGTAGAGCCATTGAATCAGCGACAGTGTGCCGCTGCGCGTGAACAGGTCGCGGGCGGAGGTGCTGTCGGGATTGGGCAGCGTCAAACGCGAGGCGCGCACCAGGGCGGGTCGCAGCAGCGCCAGCGCCGGCGCGTCGTCGAGGGCAGCATCCCGGAGCATCCTGAGAGCCTCCGCCGCGGCGGCGCCGCCGTTCGCCTCCACCACGCTGACATGCCGCAGCCGAGGCGTCCACCGGCTGCCCACCTGTTCGTCGACGCGCTCCTCGAGGAGTGTCATCAGCGTGTCCGACGTGGCGTCACCGACGCGATGGCTGCGAGAGTGCACCGCCACTGAGGCACGGGCAGCCACAGGGCGGCCGCGGCGGTAGGCGCGCGTCCAGTCCAGGACCAGGTGTTCGGGCGATTGCGGTGGAGCGGTCCATTCCCGCCAGGCCAGCTTGGGATGACCGAGCGGGTACCGGCGCCAGCGCCAGCCGTCGCGTCGGTGCAGCGACAGCTCGCCGCCGGAGCCTGCGATGCGGCGGTCGCCGGTGTCGAAGAGCTCGACGCTGCGGCGTCGCCGATTGGTGGTGTGCACGTGGTACCCGGACCGTGCCAGGAGGCGAGGGAGGGACAGCTGCAGCGGGATCCGGATCCGCGCTCCCCCCGGGTCGTCAGCCACCACCCCGACTGCGGCGCACCGCGCCCTCCTGCAGGGCGCGCTGGGCATTGAAGCCCTCAACGGTCGGCACACGTGTCCAGCTCTCGCCGTCGAACTGCCACGCCAGGGTGTCGTCTCGGAGCGAGAAGTCGATGATCTCGTCGAGACGGGCGCGGAGCGGAGCTTGCTCCACAGGCACGGCCACCTCGACGCGGCGATCCAGGTTGCGCGGCATGAGGTCGGCCGAGCTGATGAAATAGTCGGCGCCCGCACCCGCACCGAATCGATAGATGCGCGAGTGTTCGAGGTAGCGCCCCACCAGGGAGCGCACCCGCAACCGGTCCGGTGCAGCTGCGGCCGCGGGGTTGAGAGTGCACATGCCGCGCACGATCAGGTCGATGTCGGCCCCGGCCTCGACCGCGTCGTAGAGAGCGTCGATCACATCGGAATCGATGAGATTGTTGAGCTTCAGCGCCATCCGGCCGCCGGGATGCGATTCGCGGTGGATCAGCTCGGTGAGCGCACCGCGCAGGCGCTGGGGCGCCACCACGATCCGGCGGTACTGCACGTCGCGGCTGTACCCGGACAGAGCGTTGAAGAGCTCGCTGAGATCGGCGCAGATGTCACTGTCACACGTCAGGAGCGCAATGTCCTCGTAGATGCGGGCCGTCTCGGGGTTGTAATTGCCCGTCGACACGTGGCAGTAGCGGGTGATGTGGCCGCCTCCCTCGTTGCGAACCACCAGCGAGACCTTGGCATGCGTCTTGAGACCGACGATCCCGTAGATGACGTGCACGCCCGCCTGCTCGAGAGCCTCGGCCCAGCTGATGTTGGCCTGCTCGTCGAACCGGGCAGTCAGCTCCACCAGCGCAACCACCTGCTTGCCCGCTTCCGCCGCGCGGATCAGCGAGCGGATGATCGGGCTGTTGGTCCCGGAGGTGCGGTAGAGGGTCTGTTTGATGGCCAGCACCGCCGGGTCTGACGCCGCCTCCTCGACGAACGCCACCGCCGACGCGTCGAAGTCCTCGTAGGGGTGATGCACGAGCACGTCGCTGGAGCGCACCGCGGTGAAGATGTCGAAGCCTCCCTCCAGGGGGAGCAGCGCCGCGGGGACGACGGGCGCCCACACGGGGTACTTGAGCTCTGGGCGATCCAGCGCCGTGAGCTGAAAGAGCGCCCCCAGGTCGAGCGGCGCGTGCACCACCTGCACGTCGCGCTCGTCCATCTCGAGCTCGCGAACCAGCAGGTCGCGCACCTCGTC
>DAIUFS010000077.1:0-5068 GCA_036844485.1 Candidatus Dormiibacterota bacterium
TGATCGGCACGAAGTAGTTTCCAAACGGGCCGATGATGGCTGCGGAGGCCATGAAAATCATGATCACGCTGTGCAGGCCGACCATGGTCAGGTAGGATTCCGCGGACGCAAACGACGGATTCGGCTGCAGCAGCTCGGCGCGGATGAACATGGCGCCGAGCCCGCCGATGAAGAGGAAGGAGAGGATGGCGACCACGTACTGCATCCCGATCACCTTGTGGTCGACGTTGAGCCGGAAGTAGCGGTTCCACCCGCCCCCTTCGCCGTAGAGGAAGGCCTCGTCCGCCTCGGTGGGGCGAGGCAACCCGATCAACCGAGCCAGCGGATAGTTGAAGAAGCCCAGTCCCGCCAGGAAACCGATGGCGCTTCCCGCATAGGCGATGATCAACTCGGCGTTGGAGCCGGTGGAGTTGGCGTCGGGCGCCGCCACCGTTCTCCCGATGAACGCGCCGAGCACGAAGCCGGCGAAGGCTCCGACGATGCCCAGGACGACGCCCCATTGAGCAATGGTTTCCGAGAGCCGGCGTGGTGGGCGCGCGACCGCCATGGCTGTCATGTCCATCCCTCTTGTTCACGCATCGCCGACATTCTTCCTAACTTCCGTACGCGCCCGGAGCGGGCTCATACGTAGGGCTGTACGGGGGCAGGTACTTCATGATGGGAGCATCCAGCGCGGTCTGCTGCTGGCCCCACGCCGCGAAATCACTGGCACTGAGAACCTGTGCGCTGTTGTCGTCCATGGATCCGTGCCACAGACCGCAGAGCTCGCCGCACTGGACTCGGTAGGTGCCGGTCTGCTGGGTTGTCGCGTAGAAGATGTTGTCGTGCAGTGGCACTGCGTCGGCCTTGACCCCCAGCGCGATCAGCCAGAACGAGTGCGTCACGTCGAGCGAGGTGATGTGGAAGGTCACGTTGGTGTTGATCGGCAGCACCAGGTGGGGGCTCTCGATGCCGCCCAGGCCGGGGTAGCGATAGGTGAACGCCCACTGCTGGGCGATCACCTGCACCTCGAGGGTGGAGTTCTGCGCGGTTCCGCCGGTGGTGGCCGCGGCGTTGTCGTTGTTGAGGGTGATGGTCCCGATGATTGCCAGCACGAGCACGATGGCTCCGGTGATGCCGACCCACGCCGACGCCAGGCGCGGGTTGCCGCGCAGCTCACGCGCCGGCGCCGGCGGCACATCGGGGGCGCGGCGATACACCATGACCGAGCCGATGATGGCGATGATGGTCAGGCTGAACACCGGCCACGCCGCATAGGCGAGCAGCCTGATCGTGTCGGTGACACTCTGCGCAACATTGGATGCCTGCCCCGGCGGGAATGGCAGCACGATCAGGATGACGAGGCCGACGATCGCAACCACCAGCCAGATGGCGCCCAGGGTGTAGACGAGGCGGCGGGTCGGGCTCACGACCCCACCTCGATCTGTCCGTCCATGTAGCCCAGCGTCTGCATGGGTCCGCCATTCCCGTACAGCGTGCCCGCGGCGCATGGCACGAAGCACTGCCAGTGGAAGATCCCTGACGACGGGACCTTGAAGCTGAAGACGATGGTGTTGGAGGCCCCGGCCGGAGCATTGTCGGCGACCCCCAGGAGTGGGACGCTCACCCCGAGATCTGGGACGGAGAAGGTGTGCGCCGCCAAGGTGGGATCGATGGCCTGCATGGTCTTGCCGTTGACGGTCATGCTGTCGCCGGTGGTGCCGCGCACCAGGCCGAGATACTCATTGCGCAAGCCGCTGGCGCCGTCCTGCTGGTCGATGGTGACGCGAACGGTCGCGTTCGGCGGCACCTTGAAGAAGGTGGTCGGGAAGTAGCCGACCCAGTTGGGGTGATCGTCGTTGGGGCGCAGGTCGCCGATCGCGGCGACGGTGGTGAGCTTGAGGTCGACCACAGGACCGCTGCTCGATTGAGCCGACGGAGACGCCGTGATCGGTTGCGGCGAGGTGTGGATGTAGTTGATGGCGAAGGCCCCGATGAGCACCCCGGCGGCGAGGAAGGCGAGCACAACCAAGGCGCCCCTGCGACTCATAGCGTCACCTCGATGACTGGGTGATGGTTGATGCGACATCCAAGATCGGCAGCGGGGGGGTGAACCCGGCGGCGAGGTGAGCCGTCAGGCTCGCCAGAAACAGGGGCGTGGAGATGCGCGGTCTGCCTGCGCTGGCGCTCGGACCACACGTCTCGACGGCCACCTGCTGTCCGCTTTCTCCCTGGACGCTATCCCATCAGATGGGCGAGACCATGACACCCTTGCGGTCGACTCGTCAAGAGCTCCAGTGAGTCCCTGCTAGAGCTGGGCTTGCTCTTCGCCATGGTCGGCTGGCCTCCCACCATCCGCCGCGACATTGCCCGACCGGGCGGGTGCCAGCGGCGGCCGCGGATGGTCAGAGCAGATCAGGCCGCCGCCACGGCATCCTCAGCACGTTCTCGTCGAGAAACGCCAGGACGGTCTGGTACCACAGCCGTACGTTCTGCGGCTTGCGGATCCAGTGGTTCTCGTCAGGGAACACCAGCAGCCGCGAGGGCACCCCCCGATCTGCAGCGCTGACCACAGGCTGCTGGCGTTGTCGATCGGGACCCGCTGATCGTTCGCGCCGTGGGTGACCAGCATCGGTGTGCGCAGCGAGTCGGCCCGGAGGTGCGGCGACAGGCGCCGCCAGCTGTTCTCATCGCGCAGCGGGTCGCCGAGCTCGCGATCCATGAAGATGCCGACGTCGCTGGCATCGCGCTCCATCGCGAGGTTCCAGACGCTGGCGTGGGTGACGATGGCTCGAAATCGATCGCTGGTGACCGCCAGCCAGTTGGCCATGTAGCCCCCGTACGATCCGCCCAGCGCCGCGACGTGCTCGCTGTCGATGTCAGCACGGGCGGCGGCGGCCTCGATGGACGCGAGGATGTCGCCGCCGGGCAGGGTTGCCCAGTCGCCCCAGGCTGAGGCGATGTGGGCGTGGCCGTACCCGGTGCTGAGCCGCGGATTGGGGAGCAGCACCGCCCACCCGTGAGCGGCCAGCACCGACGCCGACCAGCGCCAGTGCCAGCCGGTCCAGGAGCTGATGGGCCCGCCGTGGATGAGAACGGCCAGCGGCCGTGGCTTGTCGGCCGCATCCTCGGGCAGCACCAGCCAGGAGTGCACGCGCACGCCATCCGATCCCACGGCCGTGATCTCGTCGAGCCGTGCGCGAGGGCGTGGCGCCTCCGCGGGATTGATGAGGCGGCGCGGCTCCTGGTCGGCGCTCTCGATGTCCAGGGCCACGGGGGCGGGAGGCTCGTGGATGTGCGAGCGGATTGCATACAGCGTGGCACCGTCCGAGGAGAGCACGAGGTTGCTGTAGGCGCCGGACGCGGTCAGCCGGGTGATGGTGCCGTCGAGGTCGACACGGAACACCGGGGTGTGGCCGTGCTCGTCGGCGGTGATGAGCAGGGCTCGCCCGTCCCGGGTCCAGCGGATCTCCAGAGCATGCCCGTCCCAATCCGGAGCCAGGTTGGTGATCGCCCCGGCGGCGTCGACGAGGTGCAGGCGGAACCTGCCCGGCGCGTCCGGCCTGCCCAGCTCTGCCGTCGATACGGCGATCGTGGAGCCGTCCGGCGACCAGGCCACCGCGCCGTGCTGCGACTCCGCGTCGATGAGAATGCGGACAGTGTCGTCGCCGGAGGTGGCGACCACCGCCAGGTCGGCCTTGAATCCCCGCGCTGTGTGCGGCTCCGCGCCGAAGACAACCGCGGCCCCGTCGTCGGAGAGCGCGAACTGCACCTCCTCGAGCCAGCCCGCCCATGGAGGGACGGGGGCGAGGTCGCTAACCGCCGCGCCGTCCGCCGGGTCCGCGGCCGGGTCGATGGCCAGCAGGCGAGGCTGGCGCGGACCGAGGTCGTGGTCCCAATAGCGATCGGGGTAGTGATCGACGAGCCGCGCCTTCACGCCGGCGTCCTTGCGAGCGCGCTCGCGCGCCTCGTCCTCAGCCAGAGTGGTCGTCCCGGGGTGCATCGCCGCCGTCACCACCACTGTCGACGACGCGCGCGCGGTCAGCACCTCCCCGACGCCCGCGTCGGGCGCCAGCAGGGTGCGCGGCTCGCCGCGTGCTCGGGGCAGGAGCATGAGCACGTCAGGGCCGGGGATTCCGCGACCGTCGTGATCACCTCGGTCACCGTTGGCGGGGTCCACGCCCGATCGCGGCGCGGTGAAGAGAAGCGACCCGTCGGGCAGGAAGCCGCGCGCCGTCGCTCCGGTGTCGGGGTTGGCGAGGAGGCGCGGCGTCGCCTCGCCCCACGCGTCGATCTCCCAGAGCGCGCCCGCGAGCCGCCTGCCGTCGCCCGCCACCGTCTGCACTGTGAGCGCCAGCCGCGCACCGTCGGGGCTGATGTGCATGTTGAGCAGGCGTGGCATCGAGACGAGCGAGTCGACGTCGAACCGATCCTCCGGCACGGCCGGCAACCCCTACCTGACCCACCCCGGGCCCCGGTCCGTGCGACGATCGTCGCCAATGGAACGTCTGTGGGCGCCATGGAGGAGTGCATACGTGAGCGACGCCGGCTCGGGGGACGGCTGCTTCCTGTGCGCGGCCGCCAGCGGCCAGGACGGCACCCTCGTGGTGTCGAGCGACGGTGCCACCGTCACGCTCCTCAACCGGTTTCCGTACAACCCCGGCCACGTCATGGTGGCCTCCGCCGAGCACGTCAGCGACCTGATCGCGGCCGGCGACGAGGGCGCGGCGGCACTGATGGTGTCGGCACGGAGAGCGATGCGCGCTCTGGAGGCGGCGCTGCGGCCGGAGGGCTTCAACGTCGGCATCAACCACGGCCGCGCCGGGGGCGCCAGCGTCGACCACCTCCATCTCCATGTCGTCCCACGCTGGGGCGGCGACACCAACTACATGCCGGTGGTGGGCGCCACCAAGGTGCTCCCAGAGATGCTCGAGAACACTGCCGTGAAGCTCCGCGCGGCGTTCAGCCAGCTGGGCTAGACGCGGCCGCGGCGAGCTCCGACCTCGTCCACTGGGAGTTCAGAGCCTGGGATGGGGTATAGTCCCGGCCTCGTGGGTTCTGTCATCAAGAAGCGGCGCAAGAAGATGCG
>DAIUFS010000078.1:0-5031 GCA_036844485.1 Candidatus Dormiibacterota bacterium
CGTCACGTTCGCATCCCATAAGCCGCGCCGCGGCCATGTGTTATCCTCGGCCACCACCCGGGGAAGTCCGGGGGCGCGCCAAGACCACGTGTGTGGCGAAGCGCAATTCTAGTACGCGGCACCACTGTTCTCCGCATTGGGCCGCTTTCGGGAAAGATCAGCACACCATGTCTCAGCGTTGCGACGTCTGCGGTAAGGGCCCCATGTCGGGCAACAACGTCAGCCATTCCAAGCGGCACACGCGCCGGCGTTTCATGCCCAACCTGCATTCGGTCCACGTCCTTCGTGCGGGCAGCCTGGTCAAGGCCAAGGTCTGCACCCGCTGCGTGCGCACTCAGGCTAAACCCGCCCGCTGAGCCTGCTGGACCCACTCCGCTCCCGGGGCGAGCGCCGACCCAGGGTGGGACCTCAGCACCGTCGCCAGGATCTCCAGACCATCCACGATCCGCGGCCCCGGCCGGTTGAAGTAGCTCGAGCCGTCGACCGCGGCGACCCGCCCCGTCCGAGCGCAGGGCAGCTCGGCGAAGCCCGGCCGGGCGGTGATCTCCGACGCCAGGTCGAGCGTGCGATCGAGACCGAAACCGCAGGGCATGAGCACCATGACAGCTGGTTGTACGGCCAGGATCTCCTCCCATTCGACGTATCGCGAGGGCTGCCCGCGCTCTCCCAGCGGATCGACGCCGCCGGCGAGCTCCACCATCTCCGGGACCCAGTGACCACCCGCCATGATCGGATCGGTCCACTCGATGCAGACCGTGACCGGGAGTGGCGACGGAGGGGACAGGCTCTCCACAGCGGCGATGCGATCTCGCAGCTGAGTCACCAGGCGCGCAGCCCCATCAGCTTGTCCAGTCGCTTCGCCCAGGGTGTTCGCCGTGTCCAGGATGTCGTCCAATGAGGCGGGCTCGAGGGAGAGCACATCCGTCGATCCCGGTAGACGGCGGACGGCTTGGGCCACCTCGCGATAGGCGACGGCGCACACCTCACACAGCTCCTGGGTGACGATGAGGTCGGGATGCAACTCGCCGAGGCGGAGCTCGTCGAGGGCGTAGATGCTCGAGCCCTCATGGCGCGTGCGGCTGATGTGGTGATCGATCGCCGCCGGCGCCGAGGCGGCGTGGTCGATGAGGTTGCGGGTCACCGCCGGCAGCCCGCGGGCCGCGGCGGGGTGATCGCACTCGTGGGTGACGGCCACGACCTGGTCCCCGGCACCAATGGCGAAGAGCAGCTCGGTGGCGCTGGGCAGCAGCGACACGATCCTTTGAGCGGCCGTCACCGACGCGAAGCCGTCACAGCCTAGGAGGCGGCGCTCCGGCGCGCCGGCCGGGGGCGCCGGATGGCCCGCAGCAGGCTGACCATCTCGACCGCCGCGAGGGCGGCGTCGGCGCCCTTGTTGCCTGCCTTGCCGCCGGCCCGGTCGAGCGCCTGCTCCAGGCTTTCAGCGGTGACCACCCCGAAGCTGGCCGGTACACCGGTGGCGGCGTGCACCGCCCCCACGCCGCGGGCGGCCTCCGCGGCGACGAGGTCGAAGTGGCTGGTCTCGCCGCGGATGACCACTCCCAGGCAGATCACGGCATCGATATTGCCGTGCTCGGCCAATTCCTTGGCGGCGATGGGGATCTCGAAAGAGCCGGGCACCCATGCGACCACCAGGTCGGCGTCGCGCGCACCGTGACGCACCAGGGTGTCGACGGCGCCCTCGAGGAGGCGCTGGGAGACGATGTCGTTGAAGCGTCCGGCGACGATGCCGAAACGCATTCCGCTGGCGTCGAGCTTGCCCGTCTTGACATCCACGGGCGCATCGTCCCAGAAAGTTGAAGCGGGTGGAGCGGCTAGCCCGCGTCGGCCTGTTCCGCGTCGAGCAGGTGGCCGAGCTTGGTCCGCTTGGCCTCGAGGTAGCGGCGGTTGTGGACGGTGGGGGGAACCACCAGGGGAAGCTGGTCGACCACCTCGAGCCCGTAGCCGGACAATCCGTAGTACTTCTTGGGATTGTTGGTCAGCACGCGGATGCGCTTGACACCGAGATCGGCAAGGATCTGCTGGCCGATGCCGTAGTCGCGCTTGTCGACGGGCAGGCCGAGGTGCCGGTTGGCTTCCACGGTGTCGAGACCGCGGTCCTGGAGCGCGTAGGCGCGCAGCTTGTCGAGAAGGCCGATGCCCCTCCCCTCCTGGCGCAGATACACCAGCACGCCGCGGCGCGCCTCACCGAGGATGGTCATGGCGCGGTCCAGCTGGGCGCGGCAATCGCAGCGCTGGGACCCGAAGACGTCCCCGGTCAGGCACTCGCTGTGGACGCGAACCAGCACGGGCTCGCCGTCAGCGACGTCACCCCAGCAGAGCGCGACGTGGGTCGCCCCGGTTATGACGTCCTCATAGGCGTTGATGGTCACCACTCCCGAGTCGATGGGAAGGGTGGTGGTCGCGCCTCGCACCACCAGGCGCTCGCTGCGGCGGCGGTAGGCGATGAGGTCACTGATGGCGACGATGTGGAGGCCGTGCTCGGCCGCGAAGGCGTCGAGGTCGGGTCGGCGCGCCATGCTGCCGTCCTGGCGCATGATCTCGCAAATCGCACCGGCGGGAAAGCGACCGGCGGCCTTGCAGAGGTCGACGATCGCCTCCGTCTGCCCGGCCCGCTCGAGGACTCCGCCAGGCATGGCGCGGAGCGGAAAGGTGTGGCCAGGCTTGGCGAAATCGCCGGGTCGGGCATGCTCATCGCAGAGCAGGCGGATGGTGGTGGCGCGGTCGAACGCGGAGATCCCGGTGGTGACGCCGCGCCCCACGGCGTCGACGCTGACGGTGAACGCGGTGCCGAACTGCGACGTGTTGTTGTCAACCATGGCGGAAAGACCGAGCTCGTCGAGGCGCCACGCCTCGCAGGAGACGCAGACCAGCCCACGCGCGTGGGTGGCCATGAAGTTGACGGCCTCGGGGGTGATGCGGTCGGCGGCGATGGCCAGGTCACCCTCGTTCTCCCGGTCCTCGTCGTCGACGATGATCACGAAGCGGCCCTGGCTGATGTCCTCGACCGCCTCCTCAGGCGTGCACAACGGCATCGGCTCAGCCCTCGGCGGCGAGCACCACGGAGCGCGCCGTGCCCAGATGGGCGGCGAGGCCGCGGATCACGTATTTGGCCACCAGGTCGCCCTCCAGGTTGACGGTGCTCCCCGGTCCCCAGGCGCCGGCGGTGGTGTGCTCCAGGGTGTGGGGGATGAGCGAAACGGTGAAGCTGCGCTCGTCGACGGTCACGACAGTGAGGCTGATGCCGTCGACCGCGACGCAGCCCTTCTCGACGAGCAGGGGCAGCAGCTCGGCGGGCGGGGCGATGGTCACCCGGATGGCATTGCCGTCGGGCCGCACCGCGCTGACGGTGCCCACGCCGTCGACGTGCCCGGTGACGAGATGGCCGCCGACGCGACCGTCGTGACGCATGGCCGCCTCCAAGTTGACGCTCGCGCCGATGGCGGAGGATCCCAGGGTGGTGCGGGCGAAGGTCTCGGGCATGACGTCGGCGACAAAACCACCGCTGACGAAGTCCGTGAGGGTCAAGCAACAGCCGCTCACCGCGATGCTGTCCCCCCGTCGGGCGCCCCGAAGCACCTCGCCACAGTCGATCCGGATCCCCCCGCCGGCGCGGTCCAGGCTGTCGATGCGGCCGATCTCCTCGACGATTCCGCTGAACATCTACCTCACACAGTACCCGGTCACGATCAGATCGCCGCCCACGTGCTCGACCTCGACGTCGACCAGGTCGATCGCGTCGGCGAGGGACGAAGCTCCCTCTCCGGCGATTGCGGCCGGCGCACCACCCCCTCCGATGAGCCGGGGGGCGAGAACCGCCACCACCGAGTCGATCAGCCCGGCGTCGCGGAGTGAGCCGAGCACCTCGGCGCCGCCCTCGGCGAGAACGCTGAGCACCCGCCGCTCGCCGAGGGTGCGCAGCAGGGCGGCGAGGTCGACGCGGCCCGCGCTGTCGGGGAGCTCGAGCACCTCGGCACCGGCCGCTCCCAGCGCCGCGGCGCGCTGCGCCGGGGCGGCGGAGGTCGTGGCCAGCAGGACCGGGCCGCCGCCGGGTTCGAAGAGCCGAGCCGATGTGGGAGTTCGCAAGTGGCTGTCCACGACAACTCGCAGCGGCTGGCGGGGGTTGCCGTCGAGCCGGACGGTGAGGGCGGGGTCGTCGTGGAGCACGGTGGCCACACCCACCAGGACGGCGTCGTGGCGGTGGCGCAGGCGGTGCGCCATCTCCCGCGATTGCGGCGAGCTGATCCACCGCGACTCCCCCGTTCTGGTGGCGATGCGCCCGTCCAGCGAGGCGGCGAACTTGGCAGTCACGAAGGGCCTGCCCGTGCCCATGTGGGTGAGGTAGAAGCGGTTGAGGCGCCCGGCCTCTGTCTGCCGGAGCCCGACCTCCACCACGATCCCGGCCGCCCGCAGAGCGGCGACGCCGCGACCGGCGACGGCGGGATTGGGATCGAGCATGGCGACGATCACCCGGCGCGGGCCGGCGGCGATCACCGCGTCCACGCAGGGCGGCGTCCGGCCCGTCACCGTGCAGGGCTCCAGCGTCACATAGAGATCGGCAGACCTCGCCGCCTCGCCGGCGGTGCGCAGGGCGTTGACCTCCGCGTGCGCCTCGCCGGCACGGGTGTGGTGGCCCACCGCGATGATCTGGCCATCGCGCGCCACCACAGCCCCCACCATGGGGTTGGGGCTGGTGGCGAAGTCGGCTCGCACCGCCTCGGTGAGCGCGCAATCCATCAGGGTCGCATCGTGCTCCGCCATCGCCGGTGTCGCCTCAGACCGCGGAAAGGCGACGCGGAGGCGCGAGTGTCCCGTCGGGACGGAGGCTGCGGCGCTGCTCGAGCGCGGCTCGCAGCTGCCCGCAGGCCGCCTCGCTGTCCGCCCCCCGGGTGTCGCGCACCGTGACCACCACCGAGTCGAGCTCGGCGAGGAAGGCGCGTTCGGCGCGGCGGTCAGGCGGGCCCCAGGGGCTGTCGTCGATGTGGTTCATGGGGATGACGTTGACGTGGGCGT
>DAIUFS010000079.1:0-4985 GCA_036844485.1 Candidatus Dormiibacterota bacterium
GACTACCAGGCCATCGCCATGCTGGTTCTGTCGGTGATCGTCAACCTGGTGATCACCAATGCGCGCCCTTTCCTCAACGGCGCTGCGGGACTCTCGCTGGTGCCGCAGCCTCTCTCGGACCAATTCAACCCGTACTCCGCGGGCTACCTCTGGGCCTACGTCGGTGCCGCGGCGGTCTGCTGTCTGCTGGTGTTCCTGGTGGCCCAGCGCATCGTCAAGTCGCCGTACGGCCGGACGCTTCGCGCGATGCGCGAGCATGAGCTGGCCGTCACCGCTCTCGGCAAGAACCCGGTGGTCCTGAAGATGACCATCTTCATCGTCGGGGGGGTCATGGCGGGGTTGAGCGGTGCCGTGTTGGTGGGGTTCATCACCATCTGGGCCCCGTCGACATGGCTGTACCCGGAAACGCTGATCCTGTTCGCCGCGGTCATCGTCGGGGGGCGCGGCAACAACATCGGCGCGCTCCTCGGCGCCGTGCTCGTGCCGGTCGGCTTCGAGGAGGCCACCCGGTATCTCCCACAGATCGGACCGCCGGGCTTGGTGCCCGCCTTCGAGTGGGTGGCGATCGGGCTGCTGATCATCGGCTTCCTCTGGTTCCGGCCCAAGGGCGTCGTGCCCGAACGACCGGGCCGCCTCCCCGCCGCGGCCGGCGTCCCGGCCGGCGCTCGCCTGGCCGAGGACAGCGGTGCCCGCTAGCACCCCCGGCGTGGCTGCGGACGGCGGCGCCGCCACCGCTCCCTCCCCGAGGACCGCGGAGCTGCCGCTGATGTCGGTGCGCGACGTGCACCGCCACTTCGAGGGCATGCACGCGGTCGACGGAGTGTCCATCGATGTGCTCCCCGGGCACATCACCGGCTTGATCGGGCCCAACGGCGCCGGGAAGTCAACTCTTCTGGCGGTCCTCGCCGGGACGCTCCCGGCCTCGGAGGGCAGCATCGCCTTCGACGGCGCCGACATCACCCGCTGGCCGGCGTACCGCCGCGCCCGGCACGGGCTGGTCCGCACCTTCCAGCTGCCCTCCGAGTTCGCGCACCTCACCGTGCTCGAGAACCTGCTGGTCGCGGCTCCCAACCACCGTGGTGAGTCGCTGCGCGGTGCTCTGCTCGGCAAGCGCTACTGGAGCGCCGACGAGCGGCGCGAGGTGGAACGTGCCCGCCACCTGCTGGCGCGATTCTCGATGACGGCAAAGGAATCCGACTATGCCGGCTCCCTGAGCGGCGGCCAGAAGCGCCTCATCGAGATCATGCGCGCGCTGATGCTGCGGCCCCGGCTGCTGCTTCTGGACGAGCCCATGTCCGGCGTCCACCCGTCGATCATCGGCGAGATCGCGACCTACCTCGAGACGCTCCGCGACGAGGGCCTGACCATCCTCATCGTCGAGCACGAGCTGCACATGGTCGAACGGCTCTGCAATCCCGTGGTGGTGATGGCCCAGGGGAGGGTCATCGGACAGGGATCGATGGGTGAGCTGCGGCGGCAGCGAGAGATCGTCGAGGCCTACCTTGTCGGCTAGCCCTGCCACGATCGCGGGCCGGCCCGCGCCTCTGCTCTCGGCGGAGGCGATCGTGTCGGGGTACGGCGGTGTGCCCGTGGTCCGCGGGGTGTCCATCGCTGTCGGTCCCGGCGAGATCGTGGCCATCATCGGGCCCAACGGTGCCGGCAAGAGCACCCTGCTCAAGTCGCTGGTCGGCATCCTGCGGGTCACGCAGGGCCGGGTGACCATGGACGGCGCCGACGTCACCAACCACACGCCGGAGGACCTGGCCCGCCGCAGCGTCGGCTACGTGCCCCAGGTGCAGGACATCTTCGAGCCCCTGTCGGTGCTCGAGAACCTCGAGATGGGCGGATATCTGCTTCCGTCGGCGGCGGTTCGTACCCGCGTCGACGAGGTGGTGGAGATCTTCCCGGCGCTGGCGCCGATGCTGAAGCGGCGCGCCGACAAGCTGAGCGGCGGCGAACGGAAGATGCTCGCCATCGCTCGCGTTTTGATGCTGGACCCGAAGGTCCTCATCCTCGACGAGCCCACCGCCAACCTCGCTCCCCAGCTGGCGGACACCCTGCTCGGCGAGCACGTTCGCGGGTTGGGAGCTCGCGGCAAGGCGGTGCTGCTGGTGGAGCAGCGGGCACGTGCCGCTCTGGGCATTGCGGCGTGGACCTGCGTGCTCGTCTCCGGTGAGACACGGCTGGAGGGCCGGCCGGGCGAACTCCTCGAGCGCCAAGACTTCGAGGAACTGTTCTTGGGAGCCGCGACCAGGCTGACTCCGGTCGGCGGCTCGGAGGTGGAGATCACGTGAAGCTGCTGATGTTCCGACATGACAGCGGACGACGGCTGGGCGTCGTCCGTGATGATGCCCCGGAGGAGGTGCTCGATGTCGCCGAGATGGCTCGCCTCTCCGGGGCGGAGGGTGCTCCGGCCGACATCCTGGCCGTGGTCGACTCGGGAGAGGAGGGCCTGGAGCGCCTTGGCGCGCTGACGGCGTCGGCGGCGAATGGCGCGGCGGTGCGCCGCCTGGCGGAGCTGACTGTGCTCCCACCGCTCGACCCGCCCCGCGGCAACGTGCTCGCCATCGGCCGCAACTACCAGAAGCACGCCGAGGAGGGAGCCCGCGCGCTGAACACCGAGGTCGGACCGCCGACCATCTTCACCAAGGCGATCACCACCATCAGCGGCCCCTACGACGACATCCCCATCGACGCGTCCGTGAGCGACAGCATCGACTGGGAGGTGGAGCTGGGGGTGGTGATCGGCCGTCGCGGCAGAAACATCAAGCGCCACGACGCTCTCAGCCACGTGTTCGGCTACACGGTGCTCAACGACGTCACCGCGCGCGACATCCAGAACGGCTGGGGCGGCCAGTGGTTCAAGGGCAAGAGCCTGGACGGGTCCTGCCCCACCGGCCCCTGGGTGGTCACCGCCGACGAGGTGCCCGACCCACGCTCGCTGCAGCTGCATCTGCGCGTCAACGGCGCGCTCAAGCAGGACGCCAACACCAGGGACATGATCTACCCGGTCGACGCCATCATCGAGTGGTTGTCGGTGGGCATGACCCTGCTGCCCGGGACGCTCGTCGCCACCGGGACGCCAGAGGGTGTTGGCTTCGCGCGCACTCCGCCCGAGTTCCTCCATCCCGGGGACGTGGTCGAGACCGAGGTCGAGGGCATCGGTCGTCTCCGCAATCGCGTGGTCGCGTTCTCGGGCTGAGCACGAACGCCGGCGACGGCGTCAAGGGCTGGTACCGTGGGCGATGTGGGCGATGTTTCTCCGCCTCAGGCGGACCTCGATGCGCTCGCCGTCTCCCTGCGGACAGATGAGCGCGATGCGGGCGTGTTCTTTCGGGTGCTGTGCCAGAAGCTCGTCGACGTGTTGCCGCTGAGCACCGAGGTGGAGCGGGACCACAGCATCTTCAAGAAGCGGCGCTTGGCGCGACGGGTCACCGTTCGCCTGGGCGACGAGACGCTCGAGGCAGAGCTTGGCCCGAGCGGTGTCACCTGCCGCCACATCCACTCCGTGCAGGGGGTCGGCGGCGGCCTTCCTTGGTCCAAGCAGGTGAGCGTCGACGAATGGTTGCGGTCCCTGGTGGCCACCGTCGCCGAGGAGGCGCAGACCAACGCCGACGCCGCGTCCGCCCTGCGGATGCTGGTCACGTAGGAAGCCGTTGCCGCAAGTGCCAACTTCTATACTCGGACGGCTCATGAGCGACGTCCCACCGTCCGAGCCAGACCTCGACGTCCTCGCCGCCTCCCTCAGAGCTGACGCCAGCGACATCGGCGTCTTCTTCCAGGTCCTCGGCGGCAAGCTGCAGGACGCGATGCCCGGAGCAGTTGAGCTGGAACGCGAAGGCGGGCTGTTCAAGAAGGACCATCCGATCAAAAAGATCGTGGTCCACGCCGGTGACGATATCTTCGAGGCGGAATTGCGGCACGGCGCGATCATCTGCCGTCATGCGCACGCCGTCCGCGGCATCACCCTGCGCTCTGAGGAGACCGGGCTTGACCAGTGGCTGCGCGCTCTCGTCGGCGTTCTTGCCAGCCAGGCGCAGAGCAGTGCGCAGGCGAGTGCGGCGCTGCGATCCCTGGTGACATGACAGACAACCCGTCAACCGGACTCCTGGGAGGCTGACCCGCGATGACCGAACAACCGCCTCCACCGCCACCGGCACCGGCACCGCAGCAGGCGGCGGCGCCTGAGCCACAGCTCGAAGGTCTGCCCAAGGATGCGCTGCGCCGCCTCAGCGAGCTGCAGGGCAAGGACGGGCTGTTCACCTCCGACCTGTCGGTGAATGAGTTCCTCCTCGTCAAGGAGGCGGGATTCCACCCCCGGGGCCTAGTGGTGGGGAGCAGCATCTATCACATCGGGATCACCACCAAGAGCTGGAGCGCAAGCCAGGAGGTCAAGACGCTCACCCAGGCGATGTATGCCGCCCGTGAGCTGGCCATGGCTCGCATGGAGGAGGAGGCCGCCGTTCTCGGCGCCGACGGCGTCGTCGGGGTGCGGCTCGATGTCGGCTTCTACGAATGGGGACGCGGCACCGCCGAATTCCTTGCCCTCGGCACCGCTGTTTCGGCTGAAGATGGCGGTAACTGGAAGACCAACGACGGCAAGCCCTTCACCTCCGATCTCAGTGGGCAGGACTTCTGGACGCTCTTGCAGTCCGGCCACGCTCCGCTCGGGCTGGTGATGGGCACGTGCGTGTACCACGTCGCCCACCAGAGGATGTTCCAGGCACTGGGAAACATCGGCCAGAACAAGGAGATGGCCAACTTCACCCAGGCCCTCTACGAGGCGCGAGAGCTGGCCATGGAGCGCATGCAGGATGAGGCCCGCAAGCTGCAGGCGGAGGGTATCGTCGGCGTCCAGATCCAGGAGAAGTCCCACGTGTGGGGCAGCCACACCATCGAGTTCTTCGCCATGGGCACCGCCGTGCGCAAGCTTCCCGAGCGCGAGATCGAGATGCCGCGGATGGTGCTCTCGCTGGACCGCTGAT
>DAIUFS010000080.1:0-3919 GCA_036844485.1 Candidatus Dormiibacterota bacterium
ACTCATCGAACGCCACCGCCATGTCGACGAACTGCGCGGTCGCGGCATGGAGATGGCCAGCCAGAGCACCGACTTCGACGTCCAGCTGCTCGTTCATGGTGTACCGAATTGTACCGAACAGATGTTCGACAGGACAAGCTATCTGACGTACACCGCACGGACAATCGCTCATCCGCCCCCGTGCCCGCGATGTGGTGCTGCACGCCCCCGGCGCAACCCAATGCTCACCCGGGGTGCAGCGACACCTTGCCGCACTGGCCCGACTTGATCAGGTCGATGACCGCCTCGATCTCGCTCATCGCGTAGTGGTGGGTGATCAGCGCGCCGGCGTCGACGGCACCGCTGCGCACGTACTCCATCGTCGCCTCCCAGGTCTGGGGGAGGCGACGCCCGACCACCCCGTGGAGGCTGATGCCCTTCATGACGACATCGTTGGAGAGGTCGAGGGTGGTCGGCTCATCGCCGATGCCGAGCAGGCTGATCCAGCCACCCGGGCGCACCACCCGGACGGCCGCCACCACGGCGCTGGGCGCGCCGCTCATCTCCAGGGCGCAGTCGATGTCGGCTCCGCCGGCGGCGACGCGCACGCTGCGCTCGACGCTCTCGTCAGCCATGACGAGATGGTCGGCGCCCATGCGCTCGGCGAGCTCGAGACGGTAGCGGTTGCGGTCGATCGCGATGACCGTGGCTGCTCCCTCCGCGCGGGCCACGGCGATGGCGGCGCAGCCGATCGGCCCGCAGCCGAAGACGGCCACTGTCTGGCCGGCGAGGTCCCCGTACGAGCAGGCGTGCACGGCGTTGCCGACGGGCTCGAGCGCGGCCGCCACCTCCGAGGTGATATCCGCGCCGATCGCCATGACGTTGGCCTGGGGCACCGCCACCAGGGTGGTGAAGCCTCCGTCGACATCGACACCGAGGATCCGCGTGTTCAGGCAGACGTGGTAGTCGCCGCGCCGGCATGAGTTGCAGTACCCGCAGACGATGTGCGACTCAACGGCGACGCGACGCCCGTCGGGGAGGTCGGCTCCTGGGCCGCGACCCACCACCTCGCCGCAGATCTCGTGGCCGATGACCCGCGGCGGGTGGACGCGCGCCGCCGCCCAGGGATTCCAGTCGTAGAGGTGCACATCCGATCCACACACCGAAGCGGCGGCGACGCGGAGCAACACCTGGCCGTCGCCGGGCTCGGGTTCGGAGACGTCGGCCAGCACGAAGCCGGGAGCGGGGGAGGGCTTGATGACGGCCTGCACAGCGCGCGGATTATCCCCGGGACTGTCCTCGGACCGTCCGCGCGTGCCGCCCACAGTCGCCGCCATGGAGTTGCACCCAGGGCTCGAAGGGCCTCGGCCGCGCCGACCGCTGCAGATCGAGCCGCTGCGGGTCTACGAGCGGTGGGGTGACGGCCACACCATCTCGCGCCACTGCGGGACCACCCCGGCTGTCGAGGCCGATCGGCTTCGGTGTCACCCCCTGCTGCCCGCCACCGGCTCTTTCCCCGACGTGGCCACGGCGCAGCGGTCCGTCGAGGCATGCCTCGCCGTCCACCGCGCCGAGGTGGAGCGGTGGCGTCGCGGCAGCTACGCCCGGCTGGTCATCGACCACGACATGGGCGAGGTGATCGGCGACGTCTTGGAGCGCCGCCGCTGGGCCGCCGGCGACTCGATTCCCGTGCCCGCCAGCAAGGTTCGCGTCGTGCTGCGCCGCAGCCGGCGCTATGTCGCGGGGTTTGCCGTGCTCACCTCCTACCCGGTCCTGAATGTCGCGGCCGCCTATCCTCGCTGGCCATGAGCACAGGAGGTTTCCCCATGTCACGCCAGGAGATCCTCGACGCGCCGTCGTCCGCCTTCCCGCAGCTGCGCCAGTTCCTGGGGGGCTACTTCCACCAGGATTGGGTCGTCGAGCACGCCAGGTGGGAGGAGGTCGTCGACGACTTCATCGCCGACTCGCCGCGCCACGCCGTTCTGGAATGCGCGTCCGAGCTCCGCGATCTGCTGGCCGCCGAGTTCGGTGACGGTGAGCTGTCCATCGTGCTCGAGCGCCTGGGGTGCAGCGTCGACGCGTCAGCCCTGGATCTGCGCACTGGTGATTGGCTGCGCCTGGTGCTCGAGCGGTTGACAGCGCGTCGCTAGCGGGCCCAGCGGCTCGTCGTTCGTCACCAGACGTCGCCGTCGCGCCAGTCGCAGGTGAGCTCGCCGGAGAGGTCGAGCGGCGCGGATACGGGAAAAACGAAGACGCCCCCATCATCGTCCGGGGTGCGCACGATGCCTGTCGGGGTGAGGGCTGAGGTCGGTCCCTGCCAGGCCTTCCAGCCGCGTACGGCGTAGAAGTCAGCGGCCTCCTCGGTTGCACCCAGCGCACCGAGGTCGTACGCGCCGCGCACCACCCGCTCGAGCTCGTCCAGCATGGCCGCGCCGGCGCCGGTCCGCGCGCACCCCGACCCCCTCGACGTGACCGGCACGCAGCGCGCGGCCGCCGTGGAGCAGCCGCCTCTGAATGACCGAGGCGTGGCCGATCAGCTCATCCCCCTCCCATACAAGGGTATGCACTCCGCCGAGGGCGTGGTCCCAATCGACGTCTGTCATGTCGTCGAACACCGCGTACAGAAGCGCCCGTGCCGCGTCGAGCGTGGCGCTGTCCAGGTCGGCGGTGTGAGCGGTCTGCAGGCGAGTCATGCGGTGCGCGGCGCCTCAGCGGTGCGGCGCACCAGCGCGACGATGTGGAGCAGCAGCGTGGGGAGGAGAAGAACCGGGGCGATGATCAACGCCACAGTGTTCACCGGACCGCCGGCCAGCCGCACGATCATGAGGATGAACAGCACCAGCCCGATGGCCGCCGTGTTGCGCCGTCCCCAGGTTGTGTGCACGAGCTCGGGGCGTTTGCCCGCCAGGAAGATGAACGGGGTGAGCAGGAACGGTCCGAAGTAGCGGATGAGGATGCCGGCGGCGAGCCAACCCGGGGCGACCCCCACCAGCCAGCCGCCCACTGCCGCGAGGCCGAAGAAGAGCACGTCCATGGCGGGATCGAGCGCCTTGCCGAGCTCTGTGAGGGGCCCGAAACGCCGCGCGATATAGCCGTCGACGAAGTCGAGCATGCCTGTGGCGCCGCCGATCGAGCACCAGAGGTACAGGCTCAGCGACCCCGGCAGGCTGAGCACCGCACACAGCATCAGTGGGAAGGACAGCCAGGCGCGGATGGCGCTGATGCCGTTGGGAAGACCGTAGTGATCGACGCGCGTCCCGTCGGCGGTGCGCAGCAGCGGCGTGCCGACCACCAGGAAAAGGGACGCCACCGCCCACGCCGCCGCCGCGCCGAGCGCCAGCGGCATGATCGAGCTACTGTCGTGGAGCGCCGCGACGGGGATGGTCAACCCCTCAGTCAGCACCAGCCCGATGCTCAGCCAGAGATACAGCGAGCGGCGCAGGCGCCGGCTGGCCCCGAGCAGCGCCAGGGCTTCGCGGATCAGGTCACGCAGGCCGGTGGACGAGCGGACGCTGACCGACAAGTCGCCTACTGGAGCGACAGGCAGGTGATCGTCTTGAGGACGCCGTTGCCCCCTTGAACCCGCTCCACCACGAGCCGGCCGATGCCGGCGATGTCCTCAGCCTCCACCTGGGCGATGACGTCGTACTCACCGGTGATCGCATCAGCGTGGAGCACACCCGGAGCCGAGCGCAGCCGCTCCACCACCTCCAGAGCCTTGCCCGCCGTGGCCGTGATCAGCACGTACGCTCGGACCATTGCTGTACCTCCGTGCCGTCGTGGGTGGCCGACGATAGCAGGGCCTCGGTACGGCTGAGGACGGCCGGACTGCCGCGGACCGGATCACAATGGATGCATGCCGTGGTCGCTGCTCATTCGGCTCCTCACCGGAGTGCTGTTCTGGCGGCTCGCTGGTGCCCGCAGGCGGGCGGCGGCCGGG
>DAIUFS010000080.1:3929-4708 GCA_036844485.1 Candidatus Dormiibacterota bacterium
CACCCGCAATATCATCTGAAGCTGCTGCTCGACCGCACCGGCGTTGCGCGGACCGAGGTTCAGACCTGGCAGGCGGCGGGGCGCGCGGCGGGGCGAGTGGCGGCGAACTCCCCCGAGTTGCGGCGGCGAGTCCGGGAGGCGCGGGAGACGGCGTCGCTGCTCTCGCGCGTAGCCGTGGTGTTCGGCTTCGCGCTGGCCACCGCGCTCTGTCTGGCCGGAGGGACGAGCAGCGTGGTGCTGACGCCGCGCTGGCTCGGCGGCGTGCTTCTCGCCGTCGGCGCCGGCTTTGCCTTTCTCACTGTTCGCGAGGCACGGCTGGCCCGGGCGATCGTCCGGACCCGCCGCCTGCGGCGGCGCGATCAGCAGCTGCGCGGCGAGGTGTGAGCCGGTAGCGGCGGAGCGCTGACCGTCACGACAGATAGGGCGCCACTCCGGCCGCCTGCTGGGCGGCGTCCATGATGTTCTCGCTGACGGTCGGATGCGCGTGGATGACGGAGCCGAGCTCCTCGACTGTGAGCCCGTCGGACATGGCCACGGACACCTCGGAGATGATCTCCACAGCGTGCACGCCCATGATGGTGGCGCCGAGCAGCAGCCCGCTCTGTGCGTCGGAGTAGAGCTGCGCCACCCCGTCCGGCTCTCCCTCGCCGAGCGCCTTGCCGTTGCCGAGAAATCGCGCCTGGCCCACCTTCACCTGATGACCAGCCGCCTTGGCCGTTTCCGAGTTGAGGCCGACCATGGCAATTTCTGGATGGGTGTAGATGCAGGACGGCACCACG
>DAIUFS010000081.1:0-4683 GCA_036844485.1 Candidatus Dormiibacterota bacterium
CCTGGCTCTGGCTCGCACTCGGCGGTCTGGTGGGGGGCGCGGTGATCACGGCGCGCACCCTGCTGCCCGCGACCTGGCCCCGCGCGCGCATCGGCATCTTCGTGGCGCTCACCTTCCCGCCGGCAACGTACAACCTCTGGCACGGGCAGATCAACACTGTCATCTTTCTTCTCTTGGCGATGGCGCTGTCCGACTACCTGTCGGGCCATCGCACCCGCTGCGGGATCATCCTGGGCGTGGCTGCGGGCATCAAGCTGGCTCCGATCGTCCTGCTTCTCGTCCTGGTGCGCCGAGGTTGGTGGCGCGCCGCACTGGCCGGAGCCGCTGCCGGAGCCGGCACGGTGGCACTGGGAGTGGCCGCCTTGGGGTGGTCGGTGACCCACCAGTACCTGAGTGCGGTCCTGCCCGTGCTCAACCGGGACAATGGCTGGATCTACAACCAGACCTGGAACGGGGTGGTCAACCGGCTGGGGGGACACTCGGTGCTGACCGTGGACAGCCCGTCCGCCGTGCTGCACGGTGTGGCCACTGTGCTGTCGGTGGCGACGGTGGGGTTGCTGCTGATCGCGGTGAGCCGGCGCCAGCGCACTCGCGCGGAGCACGGCGCGGAATTCGCCTGCGGCATTGTCGCCATGCTGCTCATCGGGGCGATCGCCTGGTACCCGGTGTACGTCCACCTGCTCATCGCCATCGCGGCCGCGGCGGCGCTCGCCCACGAACGCGGAAAGCTGGGCCGCGGCCTGGCGGGGTGGAGCTCGAGCGCGCTCATCGGCGTCGGGGTGGTGGGCGGCGCGGCGATCGCCGCTCTCGGCGTCCAGGGTGTCGGCGCCATCTCCAGCAGTCCGCTGTGGTGGGTCTTCCTGCAGGCATGCTCGCTGCCGGCCGTGCTGGCGGCCGGCCTTCTCGTCAGCCTGGTCAGGGCACTGCGCGATCGCCCCGCGCCTGTGATGGCCGGCGCGATCAGAGTCGCTGCGCCCGCGCGGTGATGCGCTCGGCGTCGCGTCGAGCGTCACGCTCGGCGATGGCCTGGCGCTTGTCCCACAGCTTCTTGCCCCGTCCCAGCGCGAACTCGAGCTTGATGCGGTTGCCCTTGAGATAGATCCGCAGCGGGATCAGGGTGAGGCCCTGCTGGGCGACCTTGGCGCCGAGATACTCGATCTCGCGCTTGTGGAGCAGCAGGCGGCGGCGGCGCTGCGGCTCGTGGTTGCGGCGGTGGCCCTGGGTGTACTCGGCGATGTTGACCCCGAGCAGCCACGCCTCGCCGTTCTCGATGCGCACGTAGCCCTCACGCAGGTTGGTTCTGCCATCGCGCAGCGCCTTCACCTCCGTGCCGGCGAGCTCGATCCCCGCCTCGAAGGTCTCCAGGAGGGAGTACTCATGCGAGGCCTGGCGATTGCGCGCCAGGGTGGGGTCGGATGCCCGGGGTTTGGGCTTTGTTGTCGTCGCCATGGGTGCTATGTACCGCAGTACGCTGCGTCTTCGTCCTTGTGGCTCGCCCTCTGGAGGGGAATTCCCGTGGTGCAGGACCTTTCGGACCCGCGTCGTGTCGAGCCGCCGTTCATTCTCCCGGAGCGGGCGATGCTCGAAGGCTGGCTCGAGTTCCACCGCGCCACGCTCCTGCTCAAGTGCGAGGGCCTGGACGACCAGGGGCGCAAGGCCAGGCCGGTGACGTCCTCAAAGCTGTCGCTGCACGGCCTCATCCGGCACATGGGAGAGGTGGAGCGGAGCTGGTTCCGCCGCGTGCTGCTGAACGACCCTGAGGCATCGCCGATCTGGTACGACCCCGCCGTCGATGACAGCGAGCTGGTGCCCCTCGACGGCGCCGACTGGGAGTCCGACCTGGAGGCGTGGCAGGCGGAGTGCGAATCGAGCAGGGTCGCCGCCGCCACCCGCCGCCTCGACGACACCGGCCTGCGCCACGGCGAGCCGTGCTCGCTGCGCTGGATCTACGTCCACATGCTCGAGGAGTACGCCCGCCACAACGGCCACGCCGATCTGATCCGCGAGATGGTCGACGGCGCTGTCGGCTGGTGAGGACTCGAGGTGCGGGCGACAGCTACGCTCCCCGCCCCGCCTGGGTTCGCCACGACGCGATGTCGATGACGAACCGATAGCGGACGTCGCTTCGCAGCGTCCGCTCGAACGCCTCGTTCACCTTTTCCATGGCGATCATCTCGACGTCGGATGCGATGCCATGGGTGGCACAGAAGTCGAGCATCTCCTGGGTTTCGCGGATGCCTCCGATGACGGAGCCGGCCAGGCGCCGTCGACCAGCGGCCAGTGACCCCGCATCGAGGGGCGAGGGATCGGGCAGCCCCACCAGCACCATGGTGCCGTCGCGACGGAGCAGCTTGAGGTAGTCGTTGTAATCGTGAGCAGCCGACACCGTGTCGAGGATGAAGTCGAAGCGCCGCGCGTTGGCGGTGAAGGCATTCGGGGCGGCGGTCACCACGAAGTCATCCGCTCCGAGCCGCGCCGCGTCCTGCTCCTTTCCGGCTGAGTGGCTGAGCACCGTGACCTGAGCACCCAGTGCCTTCAGGAACTTCACCGCCATGTGGCCGAGTCCGCCGAGGCCGACGACCGCCGCCCTCTCTCCACCCTGCACGCCGAAATGACGGATCGGCGAGTAGGTGGTGATGCCCGCGCACATCAGCGGCGCGGTGGCGTCGAGCGCCATCCCCTGGGGGATGCGGAGCACGTAGTTCTCGTCGACCACGATGCGCTCGGAGTAGCCACCGTAGGTTGGTGAGCTGCCGTCGCGCTCGTACCCGTTGTACGTCGGCGTCATGCCGCGCTCGCAGTACTGCTCCTCACCGGCGCGGCAGGCTTCGCACTCACGACAGGAATCCACGAAGACGCCGACTCCCACGGTGTCCCCCGCCTTCCATTTGCGCACCTCCCCGCCCGTCCTGACCACCGTGCCGACGATCTCGTGACCGGGCACCATGGGGTAGATCGAGCCGCCCCACTCATCGCGCGCCTGGTGAATGTCGCTGTGGCAGACGCCGCAGTACTGGATGTCGATGAGCACGTCGTGAGGACGGGGCTCGCGCCGGTCGAACTCGAAGGGCCCGAGAGGCGAGGTCGGGTCGGTGGCCGCGTAGCCGGAGGTGCGGATGGCGCCGTTCATGCGGCGAACCGTACTCTGCCCGTTACGGCCGCCGGCGGCGGGCACTGTCAGGCGGCTACCGGGACGCGCCCACCGGCTTGCGGAGCGCCTCGTCGTCGCGGTCCTCCGCGGCGGGGACGGTGTCGACATCGAGGCCGGTGAGCACCGTCCTCCAGACGTGGGGATCGAGCTGCGGAGGCGTCTGTGACGGCTCGGTGCCCGGTCCGCGGTCGCCGTGGTCATCCCCGGGCGGGACCGCCTCAGGCGTCATGCAGGCGACGAACAGGCCCGCCATGACCAGGCCAACCACCAGCGCGGTGGGGATGTACTCGGCGGCCCACACTCCGCTCATCACCCCGGCGACGATCAGGATGGCCACCGTCACCACGAATCCGACGATGGGGATGGCCCAATCCCACTCGCTCCGACCGCTGTGATCGATGTGGAGAAGGCCATCGAGCCGGCGCAGCCGAGCGGAGACCGCCTCCGCGACCCTTGCGGTGTGATCCGACATCACTCGCCCTCACCGGTGCCTGTACGCCCGGCAAGCATGGCACACGGCGCCGGCAGGTGTCGCCCGGACGGCGACTCACGACTGCCCGGTGCGACGCCCGCGCAGGTAGGCGGCGGCAGCCATGGGCCGGCCGCCGGGAGGCTGAACGATGGCGATGCGGTAGACGCCGCCCGCGGTGGCGACGTCGACGTCGTCCCTTGCCGTGGCCACCACGGCCCCCGCGACCATCCCGTCCACACTGGTCTCCTGCGCCGTGCCGGCGATCAACCGCACCCGCTGCCCGCCCACAGGCGCAGTGACGCCGGGCCACGGCTGCAGGGCGCGCACCCGCCGGTCCACCTCGACGGCGGTGACACCGGCCCAGTCGATCGCCCCGTCGTCGCGGGTGAGACGGGGAGCGTAGGTTGCCTGGGACTCGTCCTGCGGGGTGGCCGCGGCGGTGCCGTCGGCGACGGCGTCGAGCACCTCGAGCAGCAGGCGTGCCCCGTGTTCGGCCAGCCGCTCCGAGAGCAGCGGGGCGGTGTCGGTGAGTGCGATGTCGACCGCGTGCGTGGCGTACACCGGCCCGGTGTCGAGCCCGACGTCCATGCGCATGATCGACACGCCGGTGCGCTGGTCGCCGGCGAGGATTGCCGCCGCCACCGGCGCGGCCCCCCGCCAGCGCGGCAGCAGCGACCCGTGGACGTTGATCCCACCGTGAGCCGGTCCATCGAGCAGCGCGCCCGGGATGATCTGGCCATATGCGGCCACAACCAGCGCATCGGGGCGAAGTGCGAGGATCGCCTCCACACTCTCGGGCGCGCGAATGCGCTCGGGGCGGAGCACCGCCAGGCCGAGCAGGGCCGCCGCCGCACCGACAGGTCGTGGCGCGGGGCGGCCACGCGACCCCGGGCGGTCCGGCTGCGTGACCACGGCGGCCACCTCGTGAGCATTGGCGAGCGCGCGCAGGGAGGGGACGGCGAACTCCGCGGTGCCGCAGACGACGATGCGCATCAGGCGCGTGTCCAGCGCAGCCCGGCGGCGGTCAGCCGACGAGCTCGCCCTCGAGCGCCTCGGCCTG
>DAIUFS010000082.1:0-3080 GCA_036844485.1 Candidatus Dormiibacterota bacterium
GCACAGGTGGGTAGCGCACCTGGTAGGAGGCAACCTCGATGCAGACTGGTTTCAGTGGCGCGACAGACCCCCCGGCTGTAACGGGGTCCGCTACGCACGCGCTCGGCGTTAGCGGGATCGGGCCGCAGGCCAGTCACCAGCGCCTCTTCGTCCGAGTAAGTCGTGATCTCGGTTTGGTGAACAGTACGCCGACTCCGCAGGCAAGCCCTTTAGTCGCCAACGGGCTGCCAATCGAGACTGGTGCCGTTTCCCCAATCCTGGAGCGCGTGGGCGGTGACATACGTTAGCCGACGAGGCGGCTTGAGGTGTGTGGGGGATGAGGGGCGATCGGCACGCACTCGTCGGCGATCCCGGGCTCCGGCTCAGGCGCATAGGAGGGACCGACGATGGGTGACGGAACACTCAGGCTGGAACGGCGGTGGACCGCCCTGGCCGGAACCGGGGGCGCCGCACTGGGCGGGGCGAGCAAGCCAATGACCATCGCCATCGACGGCACCGCGGTCGGCGCCGTCGCGCCCAAGGAGACGGTCGAGGTGGCCGTGGCGCCCGGGCATCACACGCTGCGGCTCAGGCAAGGTAGGCATGTGAGCCCGGAGCGGTCGTTCGACGTCGCCCAGGACGAGGTCGTCAGCTTTTATTGCCACGGTCCCAGGTACGGCTGGCCACAACTCCTAGCGGCACTCGTCAAGAACGATCTCTGGATCACGCTGCGCCGAGAGTGAGCCCGGAGTTTTCAGACCCTCCGTCAAGGCGTGGGAGGCGGGCGACTCCATACCCCGCCCGTACATGAGGCGACGGCTGGCCAAGCTTTTCCGCGTCACGGTCGCCGAGCTCAACCTCGAGCAGTCGTCGCCACATCCGAACCGAAGCTGATCCGCCTAGGGTCGAATCTGCGCCCCACGGCGGCGGCCGGCGCGATGGTCACGGTCCCAAACGCAGGTCCCACTCGTGGCTGTCAGTGTGGCTGTCAAACCGCGAACCGTCTCTGTCGCGGCGACCAAGTGACCGCGGGAAATCCCTTATATGACAACGTGCCGGGAGAGGGAGTCGAACCCTCACGGAGTTGCCTCCGGCGGTTTTTGAGACCGCTGCGTCTACCGTTCCGCCACCCCGGCGATGACCGCGCCAACTCTGCCACAGCGTCGGAGGCGGCTGGTGCATCTCCTCACTGACAGACAACCTGGGGCGCTGGGTATCATGTTGCCTTCCAACGGCACGCTCATGAATCGGGGGGGTGGAGATCCTTCCATGCCGCATGACCGCGCCAGCACCCGGACATCCGGGCGCCGGCGCGGGGCCCTCTCATGCCTGCTCGCGCTCCTCGCGTTCACGGGGCTCGCCCTCGCCGGTTGCGGGGCCGGCGGGGTGAGCCCCACACTGAGCTCCAGCCCGGCTGCCTCCGCGTCTCCGTCGGTCGCCGCCGACGGGTACCTGCTCTCCGTCCTGCAGGAGACGTGGGCGGGGTACAAGCAGGGCTTCATCGACGCCGGCGGGCGGGTCAGCGATCCCACCCGTGGTGGGGTCACCACCTCCGAGGGCCAGAGCTACGCGCTGTTGCGCGCGGTGTGGATGGACGACCGTGCCAGCTTCGCCACCGTCTGGGGCTGGACTCGGGCCAACCTCCAGGTCCGCGGCGACGGCCTCTTCGCCTCGCTGTGGAGTGGCGGCGCCGTTCAGGACCACAACAGCGCCAGCGACGCGGACTCGGACATCGCCCTGGCACTCCTCTTCGCCGCCCATCGGTTTGCTGACTCCACCGGCGTGCTGCGCGCGATGTGGGCGATGCGACGGGCGTGCAGGAGCAGCTACAGCGACTCGTTCGCCGCGCTGCGCGTCTGGTTCGCACTCTCGTGGGTGGTGACGCTCGCCTGCATCCGCGGACTGGTCCAGAAGCAGGCGGAGTTCCTGCGCACCCCCAAGAGCAAGGAGCGCGGCTCCCTTCTCTCCGCGCTCCGGGCCTCGCGTGCTGAGACTCTGCTGACCATCGCGGCGACGGCCGGCGGCGTGGTCATGGTGCTCCGTTCCCCGAGCTTTGCCACGGTGGTGCTCGGCGTGCTGCTGTTCTTCGAGGCCTTCGTCTACTCCAACGCACCCTGGGCGAGCATGGCCGCCGAGGGCATCATCCTCACTCCCGAGCGCAGGGCCTACGCGCGCTCGCCGCAGAACACCGGAGACCGCCCCGCCCGGCGCGGCCGTGAGCTGGTTCCCGTCGGTCTGACCGCGCTGGCGGTGGCCGCTGCCATCGTGGCCGTGGTGGCCTCCTCCCCGAGCGACCGCGCCCCGTTCTCCGGCCCGCAGCAGGACCTTCCCCGGATCGGCAGCGTCGCCCCCAAGGTCGGGGCCGGGCCCACCCCGACTCCCTCGGCAGTCCCCACCGCCACGCCGACCACGGCTCCGACACAGACTGTGCAGGCAACGCCGACGCGTGCTTCGACCCCGACTGCTGGGACCTCCCCGTCACCGACATGACAGCAGCGGGAAACTTGACAGGTGGATGACGTCAGCGAGGTCGAGGTCGGCGCCGTCGACCCGCAGCGGTTCGCCGCGGTGCTCGGCGACGAGGAGATGGCAGCGCTGCGGGCCGCCATCGACGAGGCGCGCCGGGTCTTCGAGGGGCGCGCCATCTGGAATGTCAACTCCACCGCCAAGGGCGGCGGGGTCGCGGAGATGCTCTCCGCCCTGCTGCCGTACTGCCGGGGGGCCGGGGTCGACACCCGCTGGCTGGTCATCGGAGGCGACGACCGGTTCTTCGTCATCACCAAGCGCATCCACAACCGTCTCCACGGCGCCCCGGGTGACGGCGAGGGTCTCGACGACGACGACCGCCGCCATTACGAGGAGCTCCTGGCCGGCCGCGCCGACGAGCTGAAGCGACAGTTCCGCCCGGGCGACATCGTCATCCTCCACGACCCCCAGACGGCAGGGCTCATCCCCCCGCTCGTCGACGCCGGGTTCTGCGTCGTCTGGCGCTGCCACGTGGGCATGGACACCCCCAACGATGACGCGCGCCAGGCCTGGAACTTCCTGCTGCCGTATGTGCGGCGGGCGGCGCGCTGCATCTTCTCTCGCCGCTCCTTCGC
>DAIUFS010000082.1:3090-4430 GCA_036844485.1 Candidatus Dormiibacterota bacterium
GACCATCCCGACGGCGACGTCCGTGAGGCGTGGGACTTCCTGGCGCCCTACGTGCGCGACGCCGAGCGCTGGGTGTTCTCGCGCCGCGAGTTCGCCTGGGAGGGCCTCGACGAGGACCGCATCGTCGTGGTGGCACCATCGATCGATCCGTTCACGCCGAAGAATTACGACATGGATGCCGCCTCTGTGCACGCCATCCTCTCGGCCGCGGCGATCGTCGACGACGGCGGTCGCGAGGCGGCCACCTACACGCGCGTCGACGGCAGCCCCGGGCGCATCCAGCACCGCGCCACTGTCATCGAGTCCTCGCGAATCGGGGCGGAGACGCCGCTGGTGGTGCAGGTGTCGCGGTGGGACCGGCTCAAGGACGCGCTTGGGGTGCTCGAGGGATTTGCGGACGGGGTGGTGGGCAGGTGCGACGCCCACCTCGTGCTCGCCGGGCCCAGCGTCGACGAGGTGGCGGACGACCCCGAGGGGGCGGAGACCTACGGGGAGGTGAAGCGCGCCTGGGAGGCGCTCCCCGTGGAGGCGCAGGCCACCATCCACCTCGTCTGCCTGCCCATGGACGACGAGGAGGAGAACGCTGTCATGGTCAACGCCCTCCAGCGCCGCGCCGACGTGGTCGTGCAGAAGAGCCTGGCCGAGGGGTTCGGGCTCACCGTCGCCGAGGCGATGTGGAAGGCGCGGCCGGTGGTGGCCAGCCGCATCGGCGGCATCCAGGACCAGATCGAGGACGGCGTCAGCGGCATCCTGCTCGACGATCCCGGCGATCGCGCCGCGTTCGCCGAGGCGGTGTGCGGGCTGCTCGAGGACCCCGAACGGGCTCGAGCGATCGGTGAGCAGGCCAAGGCGCGCGTCAAGAGCCACTTCCTGGGCTCGCGCCACCTCGCCCAGTACGTTCAGATCTGCGCCGAGCTGGTCTGAACACAGCGCAGTCCCGGCCGGGCCGGCCGCTCAGCTCTGGGAGAGGGGGTTCTCGCCGCCGAGATCGGGGAGATTGAGCTCGTTGACCCAATCGCGGATCTTGGCGAGGCGCTCAGTCGTCTCCTCGTCGGTTTCGCCCAGCTCCCCCTCGTGGTCGAGCTCGGGAAGCACCCCGGCGCGCTCGAGCACGTCGGTGGCCACGAAGATACCCGCCCCCACCCGCACCGCCACGGCGATGGCATCGGAGGGGCGGGAGTCGATCTCCATCTGGCGGCCGTCGACGTGGGCGAGGATGCGCGCGTAGAACACCTCGTTGGCCAGCGAGGTGACCACGATGCGGTCGACGTTGATGTCGACAGCCCCCAGGATGTTGGCCAGGAGGTCGTGGGTGATCGGCCGCTCCGGGGTCATCCCGG
>DAIUFS010000083.1:0-4407 GCA_036844485.1 Candidatus Dormiibacterota bacterium
GCAGGATGTGGATCAGGTCGCTCGCTGACACCGCGTTGACGTCGTACGCGAACGGGAGGATGCCGAACACACCGGAGTCGGTGGCGTGCACGCTGGAGGCGACGGAGCTGACCGCGCCGCGCACGGTGGGCACGGCCGCGATGGCGCGGGGATCGCTGCTGTTGCTGTTGGTTAACAGCGCCTGCACCTGCACGGTGCGCCCGTCCGCGCTGACGAAGCGAGAGAGCGAGCGCAGCAGCGGCTGCTGAGCGGCGCTGGTGCCACTGTCGAGGGCCTGCTGCAGGGCCGGAATCCCGCCGGCGGCCTGCACCACCTCGACCGGGCCCGTGACGGTGGCGAACTGGCCGGTGGCGCGCAGACCGCTCTCCAGGGTCACCAGGTCGGTGGGATGCCTGTAGATCGGTTGCGCGAAGGTGAACAGCACCTCGTTGGTGTTGGTGCCTCCGCCCCCGAAGTGAGCGGTCAGCACCGCCGCTCCCGCCGACGAGTCCGTGCCCGAGGGGCTCGACTGATCGGCGAAGCCGGCCGCGGGCGCGCCCACCTGGCCGAGCGCGAGGCCTCCGAAGAAGAGCAGGCCGACCACGGCGACCGAGCGCGGGTGGCGCACCACGCCGCCGGCGATCCGCCCGTACAGGGTCTGGCGCGGGTTGGGGTCGGGGCGCGTCCGCGAGGGCCAGAACACGGCCCGTCCGAAGATGGCCAGCAGCGCCGGCAGCAGGGTGAGCCCGGCGATGAGCATCAGCCCGATGCCGATGGCGAGGGCCGGCCCGAGGCTCTGGTAGAGGCCGAACTGGGCCACGATCAGGGTCATCAGCGCGGCCATGACGGTGAGCGCCGAGAAGGTGATCGACTCGCCGACGGTTCGCACGGCGGTGCGCACCGCGTCCTTCGGCTCCGCGCCGTTGCGCATCTCCTCGCGCATCCGGAAGACGAGGAACAGCCCGTAGTCGGTGCCCGCTCCCAGCACCAGCACGATGAGGATGAACTGGGTGATGCTCGACGCCTGCACGCCGATCCGCGTCGCTCCTGCGATCACCGGCGAGGAGAGCAGCAGAACGACGAGCGCGGGCAGAAGCGTGATCAGCGGCGCCAGCAGCGCGCGGAAGGCGACCAGCAGCAGCACCACGATGAGCAGCAGCGACAGCGACTGGATGCTGTTGCGCGAGCTGCCCGACTGGCTCTGCGAGTCGATGACGGTGGGCAGGCTGCCGGCGAGGTGGAACTGGACGGAGCCGCTGCTGGGGAACAGGCCGCGGACGCTGGCCACCAGGTTCTTGGCGTCGGTGGACTGGGAGTAGGGGGGCAGGTTGGTCTGCACCAGGGCCTGCTCCGCCTGGCGGTCCGAGGAGAGCCCGAAGTCCTTGACCAGGGTGACGTGCGGCATGGCGCGGATCTGCGACTCGAGCGCCGCCACCGACGCCGCGCCGGATGCGCCGAGCGCCGATCCGTCGCTCGTCGCGGCCACCAGGGTCATGGTCGCCTGGTTGCTGTTCTGGAACGGCGCCGCCAGCTGGGTGGCGTGCATCGACGCGGAGGTGGCGGGAAGGAAGCCGCTGGTGGTGTCCTTGGCGACCGACGCCAGTGACGGGAACGCCTTCACCGAGAACACGGTGATGACGACCCAGCCGACCACGATCGCCCAGCGGAAGCGCACGGAGAAGTTGCCGAGGCCCGTGAAGAAGCGTGTCATCGGCTGGTTCCCCTGTCGTCGGATTGCCGGGTGCCGGCCAGCACAGGCTCAGCGGTCCCCCATCCATCTCGTTGATCTGCGGCGGCGTCAACCACCTCCGCCGCCTCGTCCAGGCCGATCCCCTCGCCCGCCGCCACCGTCGCCTTGGCGCGCGGCGCCAGCGGGATCTCCCGCAGGAAGAGGGTGATCAGGAAGGCGACGGCCAGAACCGGCACCGCCGTCAGGAAGACGACGTGCAGCGAGTCCGACACCGCCGTGACCAGGCCGGAGTGGATCGCCGCGGGAAGCTTCGCCAGCGCCGCCGGGTTGCCCTGCAGCGAGCTGGGGTTGAGGTTGCCGGTCAAGGCTGTCGCGGGCAGGTGGAGGCGCAGGTTGGCAGCCAGCTGGCTGCTGAAGATGGCCCCGAAGATGGCCACCCCGATCGAGCTTCCGATGGAGCGGAGGAAGGTCGCGGAGCTGGTGGCGACGCCGAGGTCACGACGGTCCGCGGCGTTCTGCACCGCCAGCACCAGCACCTGCATCACCATCCCCAGCCCAGCGCCGAGGATGACCATGTAGACGGAGAGCAGCAGGCGCGATGTCTGCGGGGTCAGCGTGGACAGCAGCAGCATGGCGATGGCGGCGAGCGCGGTGCCGGCGACGGGGAAGATCTTGTAGCGGCCGGTGCGGCTGATCAGCTGGCCACTGCCGATCGAGGCCGTCAGCAGGCCCACCATCAGGGGCAGCAGGTTCAGCCCTGAGCTGGTGGCGCTGGCCCCGTCGACGAGCTGCAGGAAGAGCGGCAGGAACACGATGGCGCCGAACATGGCGAACCCGATGACGAAGCCCACCGCGCTGGCCACGTTGAACACGGAGCTGTTGAACAGCCGGGGCGGGATGATCGGCTCGGCGACACGGCGCTCGACCACGAAGAAGGTGACCAGCACGGCCGCGCCGACAACCGCCAGCGCGATGATCGGAGCCGACAGCCAGCCGTACTGCGTGCCTCCCCAGGTGGCCAGCAGGATCACCGACGCCGTCCCCGCGGCCAGCAGCACAGCCCCCCACCAGTCGATGCTGTGGGAGACACGGCGCGCCGTCGCCGGCAGCGCGGTGGCGGTCACCACCAGCGCCACCGCGCCGAGCGGGACGTTGATGTAGAAGATCCACCGCCAGGAGGCGTTGTCGGTGAGGAAGCCGCCGAGCAGCGGGCCCGCGATGGACGCCAGGGCGAAGATCCCGCCCATCATCCCCTGGTACTTGCCTCGCTCTCGCGGCGGCACCACGTCGCCGATGATCGACTGCGCGCCGACCATGAGGCCGCCCGCTCCCAGTCCCTGGATGGCGCGGAACGCGATCAGCTCGAACATGTTCTGGGAGAGGCCGGAGAGCATCGATCCCACCAGGAAGACGGCGATGGCGAACTGGAACAGGGGCTTGCGCCCGTAGAGGTCGCCGAGCTTGCCGTACAGCGGCGTGGAGATCGTCGCCGCCAGCAGGTACGCGGTCACCACCCAGGAGAGGTGGTTGAGCCCGCCGAGGTCGCCGACGATGGTGGGCAGCGCGGTGGACACGATGGTCTGATCCAGCGCCGCCAGCAGCATGCCCAGCATGAGAGCGCCGAGCACGGTGAGGATCTGGCGGTGACCGAGATACGCAGCCCTGTTCGAGTCGTCGGTCAGGTCTGCGATCTCAGACATGTGCGGCCTCCTCGTTGACGATCCGCTCGGCCAGCGAGGCGAGAAGTTCGAGCTCGTCGTCGGTGAGCGGGGCGACCAGCGACTCGAGGCGCTTGCTGGTGCTCTTCTCGAAGTCGCGAACCGCCTCCTTGGCGGGTCCGGAGACGTCGACACGAAGCACGCGGCGGTCGTCGGGATCGGGATTGCGCACCGCCAGGCCGTGGTGCACGAGCCGGTCGACGAGCTGGGTCGCCGAGCTGGGGCTGATCTCCATGCGCGCGGCAAGCTCGTTCATGGTGAGCGGGCCATGCTTGACGAGGTGGCGCAGCGCACCCATCTGGTACAGCGTCGCCCCGCCGAAGCGGTTGAGAAAGTCAGCGTGACGCTCCGATTCCCCCATGCGGCGGCGGAGGCCGGGACCGAGCCGTTCCAGGCGGGAGAGCAGCTCGCGGCGTCGATTCATGGGCGCGATAGTACAACAGCAGTAATATCGCTGCGCTGTAGTAACCCCCCTGATACAGGGATAGCGTCAGTGTGGACGGAGGCGCTGCAGCGCGTACTCCAGCCGCGCCCGGCTCTCCGCCCGTCGCGCCGCCTCAGTGACCGCCCGCAGCATCCTCACGCGCGCCGGATATCGAGTCAGGTCGAGATCCTCGTTCAGGTCGGCAAGCCGCTGCGCCGCCTGCGCTTCTGCCGCCGAGAGCTGTCCTTCCATCTCGTGACCCCCCAAACCGTCCCCCCTGCGGACACTAGCGCTTGCCGCGATCGAAGTCTATGAGACGTTTGCACTACACTGCCCTCAGAGCGTCGCGATAGTACGGCACACCACATGTGGTGCCACCCCACGCGCCAGACACAAGATGCTGCGCTGGGTGAACCGGGCGGCGCGGGTGCTCTGCTACACTGCCTTGATGGTGGGGTCGTCGCCGCCGCTCCGTTCATTCACCCAGCCAGCACCGTGCCGCGCTGGGTTTTTCTATCTCGTCAGGACCGTGACCAGGAGACCGCATGGAGATCGAGCTCGGTAGGGGAAAGATGGCGCGGCGCGCCTACGGCTTC
>DAIUFS010000084.1:0-4229 GCA_036844485.1 Candidatus Dormiibacterota bacterium
CGGCAACGATGATGAAACGACGCGTGCGGGGAAGTTTTCGCTGCGTCCCAAGAGCAGGCAGCGTGAGGAGACGCCGATGAGCGATCTGGACCGGACGTTGGAGGGAAATGCCCGCATCAAGGTGGTCGGCGTCGGCGGCGGGGGCAGCAACGCCGTCAACCGCATGATCCAGAGCCGCCTCAAGGGCGTGGAGTTCATCGCCGTGAACACCGACCACCAGGCGCTGCAGCTGAGCAACGCCCACAAGAAGGTGCGCATCGGCTCCAAGCTGACCCGCGGCCTGGGCGCTGGCGGCGATCCCCTGCGCGGCGCCGAGGCGGCCGAGGAGACGCGCGAGGAGCTGACCAAGCTGCTCGATGACTGCGACATGGTCTTCGTCACCGCCGGCATGGGCGGCGGAACCGGTACGGGGGCGGCCCCGGCCATCGCCGAGATCGCCCGCGAGCAGGGGGCGCTCACCATCGGGGTGGTCACCAAGCCCTTCAAGTTCGAGGGGCTCAAGAGGCAGCGCGCCGCCGACGACGGCATCGCCAACCTGCAGGGGCGCGTCGACACCCTCATCACCATCCCCAACGAGCGGCTCATGCAGGTGGTCGACAAGCGCACCCCGATCACCGAGGCGTTCAAGCTCGCTGACGACGTGCTGCGCCAGGGCGTGCAGGGCATCAGCGACCTGATCGTGTTCCCGGGGCTGATCAACCTCGACTTCGCTGACGTCAAGGCGATCATGTCAGGCCAGGGCGCCGCCCTCATGGGCATCGGTTTCGGCAACGGTGACACCCGCGCGGCCGACGCCGCACGCGACGCCGTGGCCAGCCCGCTGCTGGAGACCACCATCGCCGGTGCCAAGGGCATCCTCCTCAACGTCACCGGCGGTCCCGACCTCACCCTGTACGAGGTCAACGAGGCCGCCCAGCTGGTCAGCGAGTCCGCCGACCCCGACGCTCAGATCATCTTCGGGACGGTCATCGACGAGCAGATGAAGGGTGAGGTGAAGATCACCGTGATCGCCACGGGGTTCACCGGGCACATCGACGTTCTCGGGACGCTCGCGTACGAGCCCGCGGCACGCTCGGTGGTGGCCTCGGCGCCCGCGTTCACCATCGGTGGCCGTTCGGCCACGCCGCCCAACGCGGATGATCTCGACATCCCGGCGTTCCTGCGGGATCGCCGTTAGCGACCGCCTCCTCAGCGCCGCAACCCCCCGCTCCGCGGGGGGTTGCCTGTTTATGCCATGAAGTGCCCATACTGTTCGCAGCCCGAGTCCAAGGTCGTCGATTCGCGCGACTCCGAGACCGGGGAGGCGATTCGCCGGCGCCGCGAATGTCTCGAGTGTCACAAGCGTTTCACCACCTATGAACGCGTCGAAGCGGTCCCTCTGTGGGTGGTCAAGAAGGACGGCCGGCGTGAGGAGTTCAACCGCCGCAAGCTGCTCGGCGGGCTGATCAACGCCTCGACCAAGCGTGACATCGCCTCCAGCCAGCTGGAGGTGATCGTCGACGACGTCGAGAATGCCCTGCGCTCACGCAACGTCACGGAGGTGCGCAGCCGCGAGGTGGGGGAGATGGTCATGGAGCATCTGCGCAGCCTCGACGAGATCGCCTATGTCCGCTTCGCCTCCGTGTACCGCTCCTTCCGGGATGTCGAGCAGATGCGTGCCACCATCGAGGACGTTCTCGCCAACCCTCCGGGCACCAGGCCACCCGACGCTCCGCGGCGGCGCCGCCGCGGTCCCGACGACGGCCGAGAGCAGACACTCGACATCGGCAAGTGAGCAGCTGGGCGGCTGCGGACCTCCTCGCGGAGCGGCTGGCGTGGATCCGCGAGCGGATGGGGCGAGCGGCGCAGACGGCTGGCCGCGACCCCGGTGCCATCCGGCTTCTCGCGGTCACCAAAGGCCACCCTGCCGGCGCCATCGAGGCCGCCGTGGCGCTGGGACTGTGCGACATCGGAGAAAGCCGCGTCCAGGAGGCGACGGTGAAGCGCGCAGCGGTCGCCGCACCCGGGGTGACCTGGCACATGGTCGGCCACCTGCAGCGCAACAAGGCGAGGGCCGCGGCGGCGCTTTTCGACACCGTGCACTCGCTTGACAGCGCGGCGCTGGCCACAGCGCTGGCCCGCCATCGCGACCCCGGCGCGGGGCTGTTGCGGGTCTTCATCGAGGTCGAGCTGACCGGTCTGCCGGGGCGGACCGGGGTGGAGCCCGCCCAGGCGGGCGCTCTGCTCGACGCTGTGCGCGACCTGGCGGCACTCGAGGCCGTGGGGCTGATGACCATAGCCCCGCCGGGCGCACCCGACGCCGCCGGGCGGTATTTCTCCCGCCTGCGCGACCTCCGCGACGCCCTTCGAGAGAGCCACGGGGTCGCGCTCGACGAGCTGAGCATGGGCATGAGCGCCGATTTCGAGGTGGCGATAGCGCAGGGGGCCACCATCATTCGCCTCGGTCGCGCGCTCTTCGGCGGTACCCCGCTCGCGGGGTGAGGATGCTGCCCGCGGCTATCCTGAATGCCTTGATGATGGATCCCTCGCGCCCCGCGTCGGTGGGCGGCTGCGACTGTGTCTGAGGCAGCCATGCCGGGCCGCCGCCGCCAGCTCACCGTTCTGCTCAGCACCGCCGCGCTGGTCTTCGTCCTCGACCACCTCACCAAATGGCTGGTGACCCAGAACATCGCCCTAGGCGACCAGGTCCCCAGCAGCGGCCCGGTGACCTTTCACCACATCGAGAATCGCGGCGCGGCGTTCGGCCTCTTCCCGCAGATGCAGTTCGTCTTTCTGGCGGTCGCCGTCGCGGTCGCCGCCTACATCCTGATCGCCGGGCGGCGCTTCGGACCGGGGGTGTTTCCGCAGGTGCTGCTGGGAATGATCCTCGGCGGTGCGCTGGCCAATGCGGTCGACCGCGTCGTCCAGGGGTACGTCGTCGACTTCATCGACCTGCAGCGCTGGCCGGTGTTCAACGTCGCCGACATGGCCATCGTGGTGGGGATCATCCTGGGCGTGCTGACGTTGCGGATGGTGCCTGCCGATGAGAGCGGAGACCGCGCCACGTGAGCGGCGTCGCCGGTGCCGACTCGACGGCACTCCGGCTCGACCTCCGCGTCATGCGCGACCAGCGGGTGAGCCGCAGCGCTGCGCAGTCGCTGATCGCGGGCGGGCACGTTCGCGTCAACAACCGGCCGGCCAAATCCGGACAGCGGGTGCGTGTCGATGACGAGGTGGTTGTGGTCATCCCACCTCGAGCGGCATCACAGCCTGAGCTGGTCGGACCAGACGTTCCGCTGGTGGTCGTCTACGAGGACGATGCGCTGGCGGTGATCGACAAGCCCGCCGGATTGGTTGTGCATCCCGCTCCCGGCCACCCCGCCGGCACCCTCGCCGACGGGCTGCGCCAGCGCGGCGCCACCTGGTCGCAGCTGGGAGGCGACGAGCGCCCCGGCATCGTGCATCGCCTCGACCGCGACACCAGTGGCCTGCTGGTGGTGGCCAAGACGGAGGCTGCCCACCGGTCGCTGTCACTGCAGCTGCAGCGGCGCACCCTGGGTCGTGTGTACTGGGCCTTGGTGCACGGCACATTTGGTGAGGCCAGCGGACGCATCGAGGCGCCGATCGGACGCGATCCCGGCCACCGCCAGCGCATGGCGGTCGTCGACGGGGGACGTCCCGCCATCACCGATTTCACGGTCGCGGAGCGCATGCGCCGCTTCACCCGGCTCGAGGTGCGCCTGCTCAGTGGCCGCACCCACCAGATCCGCGTCCACCTGGCCTCGATCGGCCATCCCATCGCGGGCGACGGTGTGTACGGCCGGCATGGCGACACGCTCTGCCCACGCCCGGCGCTCCACGCGCAGCGGATCAGCTTCCTGCACCCCGACGACGACCGCCTCTGCGAGTTCGAGTCGGCGCTGCCGGGCGAGCTCGTCACGGCTCTCGCCGCGGCCGCCGAGGTGTCCTGATGGGCCGTGCCCCTCGGGTGACAACCCAGCCGGGGCGGCTGATCGTGCTCTCCGGACCGAGCGGGGTGGGCAAGGACACCGTTCTGCACGAGCTTCGGCGCCTCGACCCCTCGCTGCGCTACAGCGTGTCGTACACCACACGGGAGCCGCGCCCCGGCGAGGTCGACGGGGTGGCCTACTCTTTCGTCGACGAGGACACCTTTCGCGCCATGGCCGAACGCGGGGAGTTCCTGGAGTGGGCGGAGGTGCACGGCCACCTCTACGGCACCTCCGAGGAGC
>DAIUFS010000085.1:0-4149 GCA_036844485.1 Candidatus Dormiibacterota bacterium
GCCGACGAGCTCGCCCTCGAGCGCCTCCGCCTGCGCCTCGTCGGCCGGATCCCACCGCCGCAGTGTGCCCTCGTTCACCTTGGTGGTGAAAAGGATGCCGTCGAGATGGTCGACCTCGTGCTGGATGGCTCGTGCCAGGAGCCCGTCGCCCTTGACGCGGATCTCCTTGCCATGGCGGTTCACACCCCTGGCCACGACGCGCTGGCAGCGCGTCACCTCGCCGATCAGTCCTGGAACGGACAGGCAGCCCTCCATCCCGGTCTGCTCGCCTTCACAGCGCGCCATCTCCGGGTTGGCGAGCTGGTAGACCTGGTTGTCGACCTTGAGCACGATGACGCGCAGCGGCACGCCCACCTGAGGAGCCGCGAGCCCGGCACCGTGCGCGTCGATCATGGTTTCCACCATGTCGTCCATCAACTTGCGGATGGTGTCGTCGACGCGCGGCACCCGGATGGCCTTGGTGACGAGAACCGGATCCTCGTCAGCGGCGAGGACGATGGGGAGGACTGCCACGGGTCACCTCACTGTCCGGGATCGACGTCGATGCTCCAGCCGCGTGCGCGCGGCAGGTGCGGGAAGGCCCTCTCGATCGCCTCGCCCCGAATCGTGATCTGCCAGCGGTACTCACCCCGGAGGCGGTGGAGAAAGGCGGGGGTCGGCCCGAGGACGTCGAGGCCGCACCCGGCGCGGAGTTTACCAGACACCTCCGCGAGCACCCGCCGGGCCTCGATCTCAGCGCGGGCGTCCTCGCGATGGGTGATGGTGCACACCACCATCCGCGTGTAGGGCGGGAAGTGCAGCGCGCGGCGGACGCGGATCTCCTCGCGCGCGAACGACAGGTAGTCGTGGGTGGTGGCGTGGCGCACCGCGTAGTGCTGGGGGCTGTATGTCTGCAGGATGACGCGAGCCGGTTCGTCGCCACGCCCCGCCCGCCCCGCCACCTGGGTGAGCAGGGAGAAGGTCGATTCGCCGCTGCGGTAGTCGGGGAAGTGCAACGACACGTCGGCGTTGACAATTCCCACCAGGCGCACGTTGCCGAGATCCCATCCCTTGGCCACCATCTGGGTTCCGATCAGGCAGTCGGCCGCGTGATTGGCGAAGCTGTCGTAGATGGTGAAGTAGGCATCCCGGGTGGCGGTGGTGTCGCGGTCCATGCGCAGCAGTCGCAGGTTGGGAAAGCGCTCGTGCACCTCAGCCTCGAGTCGCTCGGTGCCCATGCCGAGGCCGCGGATCGCGGTCGATCCGCAGCTCGGACAGATGTCCGGCAGCGGCCGCGACGCCCCGCAGTAGTGGCAGTCACAGCGCCGCCGCTGCGCGTGGTACACGAGTGACACGCTGCAGCTGTCACAGCTCACCGCCTCACCACAATTGCGGCACACCACCACGGTGGCCGTGCCGCGGCGATTCAGAAAGAGAATCGACTGGCCGCCGCCGTCGTGGCACTCGCGCAGCGCACGGTCGAGCTCGAGAGAGAGCGGGCTGCGGTTGCCCGCACGCAGCTCCTCGCGGAGATCGACGACCTCGATCGGTGGCAGCGGCCGGCCGCTGATGCGCTCGTCCAAAGTGACCAGCTCGAATCCACCCGTGTGCGCGGCGTAGTACGTCTCCACGCGCGGGGTGGCACTGCCCAGGACCACGGGCACATCCTGCAGGCGTCCGCGTTCCAGAGCCGTGTCGACGGCGTGGTAGCGTGGGATGCGATCCTGCTTGTAGGCGGCGGCGTCCTCCTCGTCGACAACGATGACACCGAGCCGGGGCAGGGGCGCGAACACGGCGCTGCGTGAGCCGACCACCACGTCGAGCTCGCCGTCGCGAATGCGTCGCCACTGCTGAGCCCGCTCCGACTCGGTGAGCGCCGAGTGCAGCACCGCGATCCGCCCCGGGAAGCGCGCCGCAAATCGGCGAATGGTCTGCGGCGTGAGAGCGATCTCGGGGACCATGACGATGGCCTGGCGTCGCGCTGCCAGGGCGGCGGCGATGGCCACCAGGTAGACCTCGGTCTTGCCGGAGCCGGTGACCCCGTGCAGAAGCACCCGGCGATGCGTCCCCGCGTCGATCGCCGCCAGCAGCGGCCCCGCGGCGGTGCGCTGTGCGTCGGTGAGCTCCGGCGGAGTCTCGGCGACGTCGGAGTCAGCGCCGCGGGCGGCGTCGACGGCGGCGGAGGTGGTCCGCGGGCCTCTCTTGCGACCCCCGGGGCGAGCCATCCTCACCCCCTTGGGGAGCATGGCGCGGATCACCTCGCCGAGGGGCGCACAGTAGCGGTCCGCCATCCAGCGCGCCAGCTCGAGCGCGGCCGCGTCGAGCATGGGACGTTCGTCGAGCACCGCGGCGACGGGACGCGCCTCGACCCCGGCGGGGGCGCGGTCGTGGGCGATGACGTAGCCGATCACCTCGCGCCGTCCGAAGGGCACCATGACGCGAGCCCCGGGAACCGCCAGGGCGATGAGATGGTCGGGGACGGAGTAGGTGTACCGGTCCTGGGGCAGCACCGCGCCGCTGTCCGGCACCACCGCAACGTGGTGCACGGCGACGTCGGCGATGCCCGCGCTGATCATCGAAGCCTCTGAGCCAGCCGCTCGGCGACCACATCCATGATGGCCAGCGCCACCGCCGCCTTGGCGCGCCGGGAGATCTCCGTCACCACCCCGGCGGAGTCGAACACCGTCACCTCATTGTCCTCGCTGCTCATGCCGATGTCTGCGCGAGACACGTCGTTGAGCACGATGAGGTCGAGATGCTTCTCAGCGAGCTTGCGCACCGCGTTGGCGCGGAGGTCGTCGGTCTCCGCGGCAAAGCCCACCATCAGCACGCCTTGGCGAACGGGGTCATGGGCGAGCGAGCTGAGGATGTCGACGGTGGGGACGAGCTCCAGGGTCAGCGACTCACGTTTCTTCAGCTTGCGCGGGGCCGCCTCGGCGGGGCGGTAGTCAGCGACCGCCGCCGCCATCACCAGCACAGCCGCTCCCACCAGCGCGGCATGCACCGCATCGTGCATCTGCGCCGCCGTCTCCACGGCAACCGGGCGGATCCGCGGGTGCGACGCCGCAGCCACGGTGGTGATCAGGACCACGTCAGCACCCCGCTCCGCGGCGGCGAGCGCGATCTCGTTGCCCATCCTGCCACTGCTGCGATTGCCGAGATACCGCACCGGATCGATCGGTTCACGGGTGCCGCCGGCGGTGACCACCACGGTGCGGCCGGTCAGGGGCGACGCCACGGTCACCATTCAGCCGGCGAGCAGCCGGGCCAGGGTCTCCTCCACCACCGCCGCAACGTCCGCCATCCGCCCAGTCCCCTCCGCGCCGCTGGCCAGCCGTCCGCTGACCGGACCGATGAACCTGACGCCACGCGAGCGCAGCAGCTCGACGTTCGCTGACGTGGCCGGATGCTCCCACATCGCCGTCTCCATCGCCGGGGCGATGAGCAGAGGTGCACGCGTGGCCAGCAGCGCGGTGGTCACGGCATCGTCCGCGAGGCCGTGGGCGAGGCGCGCGATCAGCCCGGCGGACGCGGCCACGGCGACGTGCACGTGCGCCCACGCGCCGAGCTCGATGTGCCCCATGCCGTGTCCCCCCACCATGTCCCAGGCGTCGTGGAGGACGGGGTGCCCGCTCAGGCTCTGCAGCGTCACCGCGGTGATGAAGCGTTCCGCGCCCGCGGTCATGGCCACGTGGACCTCGCATCCGTTCTTGCGCAGTGCCGTCACCACCTCGCAGGCCTTGTAGGCGGCGACGCTCCCGGAGACGTGAACCGCCACATGGCGGTCGGCGCTGCGAGCGCTCACGAGGAGGACTTCGCCCGGCGGTGCACGATGTCGAGGATCTCCCTGGCGGCGCGGGACACGTCATCGTTGACCACTCGGTGATCGTACGCCGCGCCATGGGCCAGCTCCGCGACGGCGTTGCGGAAGCGCAGCTCGAGTCCCGCCTCGTCCTCGGTGTCGCGGCTGACCAGCCGGCGGCGCAACTCGTCCTCCGACGGAGGCAGCAGGAAGATGAAGATGGCGCCGGCCACGCGCGGCCGGATCCAGGCGGCTCCCTGAACGTCGATCTTCAGCACGATGTCCTCGCCGCGGCCCAGCGCCGCCTTGACGCGCTCCTCGGAGGTGCCGTAGAGGTGGCCGTGCACCTCCGCCCACTCCAGGAACTC
>DAIUFS010000086.1:0-2315 GCA_036844485.1 Candidatus Dormiibacterota bacterium
TCTACCGTCGCCTCGGGGAGCTGCCCCGCAAGCGCCACATGCGCTTCGAGGTCGACGGCAAGCCGATCTTCGAAGAGCTCTTCGGCCGCGAGGGGTTCAGCGGCCCGTCATCGCTGCTCTACCACCGCAACATGCCCGAGTCAGCCCACAACATCAGCGCCGGGCCGGCCGACCTGATGTCGCCCGAGCGCGAGCAGGTCCACGAGCACGCTCACCTCCAGGGATTCAACCTCCAGCCCGACGGTGACGTCGTGAGTGGCCGCAAGTGGGTGCTGATCAACGACGACATCCAGATTGGTCTGGCGTTCCCGGTCCGTCAGCAGGAGGTGCTCAGCGTCAACGGCAGTGCCGACGAGATCCTCTTCGTGCATCGAGGTGCCGGTGTTCTGCACACGCAATTCGGCCGGCTGCCGTTCGGCAGGCACGACTACGTCGTGATCCCGCGGGGCACCATCTATCGTGTCGAGTTCGAATCCCTCGAGGACGTGCGCATCCTCGCCCTTGAGGTGGCCGGGCTGGTCGATTCGCCGGATCGGTATCGCGCCCGCAACGGCCAGCTGACCGAGATCGCACCGTACTCGGAGCGCGATTTCCGTGGTCCCGAGGAGCTCGAGGCGGGCGCGCACGGGCCCGTCGAGGTGTGGCTGAAGCGCGCCGGCCGGGTGAGCCGCTACCGCCTCGACCACCACCCCTTCGACGTCGTCGGGTGGGACGGCACGGTGTATCCGGTGGCCTTCAACATCCATGACTTCGAGCCGCGCGCCGGCCGCTTCCACGTCCCGCCGCCCATCCATCAGACATTCCAGGCGCACAACGTGGTGATCTGCTCGTTCGTCCCGCGCAAGCTCGACTGGGATCCCGAGGCGGTGATGCTCCCCTACCACCACAGCAACCTCGACTCCGACGAGGTCCTCTACTACGTCGACGGCGACTACGCGGCGCGCCGTGGGGTCAAGCAGAGCTCGTTCACACACCACGTCGGCGGCGTTCCCCACGGTCCGCAGCCGGGCGCGCTCGAGGCGTCGTACGAGCGGCCTCGCGAGACCAATGAGCTGGCGGTGATGGTCGACACCTTCCGGCCCCTCCACCGCACCGAGGTGGCGCGTCAGCTGGTGGACCGCGAGTACCCGTACTCGTGGCACATCGGCGGGATGCGCGGCTCCGAGTCGATCGCCTGAGTTGCTGCGGTGAACCGCTCGCCGCTGTCGCGATGGACCACAACCCAGGTTGAGGCCGGCGGCTGGATCCGGCGGATGTTCGCCGAGGGCGAGCGGCTCCGGATCGAACATGGCGACGACGCCGTCATCGATCTCTCGCTGGGACAGCCACTCGATGCGCCGGCCGTGGTGCGCGAGGCGTGGACGCGGGCCGCCGCGGAGACCTTCCCGGGTCGGCATGCCTACATGCCCAACCTCGGCTACCCGGAGCTGCGCGAGCGCGCCGCCGAAGACGTCGATTCTCCGGGGGTGACCGCCGCCTGCATCACCATGACCGGTGGGGCGGCCGGCGCGATCTGCCTGGCGCTGCGCGCCTTCGTCGACGCCGGCGACGAGGTGGTGGGAATCGCGCCGTACTTCCCTGAATTCCCGGCCTACTGCGAAACCGGTGGCCTGTCGTTTGTGCCGGTGCGCGCTGACGACGCCAGCCAGCGCGTCGACATCGATGCGTTGGTGAGGGCGCTGGGCGAGCGCACGGCGGCGCTGATCATCAATACGCCGAGCAATCCCACCGGTCATGTCATCGAGCACGACGAGATGACGGCGATCGTCGACGTTCTCGAACATCACAACCGGCGCACCGGGCGTCGCATCCTGCTCATCGTCGACGAGGCCTACGGCAACCTGGTGTACGAGCCGGCGCGTCGGGTGGCGCCCTTCGCCTACTACAAGACCTGCGTGCTGGCTCGCTCCTTCTCCAAGGACATGGGGCTGGCTGGAGAGCGGATCGGCTACCTGGCCGTGCATCCCTCGCTGGCCGGTGAGCAGACCGATCGCGGGCTGGAGAGCTGCCTGCGCGCGCTGGGGATGGTGAATGCACCCGCGACGGCGCAACGCGCGCTGCTGCACCTCGATTCCTGGCGCATCAGCGTCGAGCCGTACCGCGCGCTCCGCGATCATGCACGTGATGGCGCCGTCGCCGCCGGCCTCGACGTCGCCGAGCCACAGGGCGGCATCTTCCTGTGGATCCGCAGCCCCTGGCCGGACACTCTCGCCTACGTGAGCGCGCTGGCCGAGGAGCGGGTGCTGGTCACGCCGGGGATCGCGTTCGCTGTTGCGGAGCGGTTCCGGTTGTGCTTCACCAGCACACCGGAGCGG
>DAIUFS010000086.1:2325-3938 GCA_036844485.1 Candidatus Dormiibacterota bacterium
TGCTGGAGAGCGTTGATGTTGGCGGCGCCGGTGAGGTCCAGGACGGCGCCGAGCGTGCCGTTTTTCGCCTGCGTCTCGAGGACGCCGGGGGGCTGGGGGACCTGCTGCTGAAGCTGTCCGAGCTTCTCGTCGATGGTCATCTGCGCCATCAGGGCGTTGACCTTGTTCGCGATGCTGGCCGCGGGGGTCTCGGAAGCAGACCGGGTCGTCACCCCTACCCCCGGGCCGCCAAGAGAACCGACTACAGCCAGACCCAGCCCGACTAGGAAAAATCTGCGGCGTCCGCTGCGCACATCAACTCCTCCGTTCCAAGCAACTGGAGCCCAAGGTGGTGTGCGGTTGCACCACATAGTGCCCACCGCGGCAGGGGCATGTCTCAGGACATAGTGCCCACCAAAGGGGGTGGGCGATGGGTGTGGAGCGTTACGTCATCGAGGCGGTCGTCCGCGACCGTCGCAGTCACCGCGAGGTGGCCAGGAGCGCAGGGGTCTCGAAGGCCTGGGTCACCAAGCTGCTCGCCCGCTACCGCGAGGGCGGGGACGCTGCCCTCGAACCGCGCTCGCGCCGCCCCAAGTCCTGTGCACATGCCGTCGGCGACGACATCCAAGCCGCCATCATCGAGTTGCGCCACCAACTCGACGCGGCCGGATACGACAGCGGCCCACACACCATCGCGCACCACCTGCGGCTGACTCATCCCGACATCCCCTCGGTGGCCACGATCTGGCGCATCCTCAAACGCCACGGGCTGATCACCCCGCAGCCCCAGAAGCAACCGAAAAGCTCGTTCATCCGCTTCGAAGCCGACCTGCCCAACGAGATGTGGCAGGGCGACTTCACCCATTGGCAGCTCGCGGACGGTGTCGGCGTTGAGATCCTCAATTACCTCGACGATCACTCGCGCATGCTCATGGCCTGCGACGTCTTTCCCACCGTGAAAGGGCTCGACGTGGTGCAAACCTTTTACGCAGCAACGGAACGGCACGGCCTGCCCGCGTCGCTGCTCACCGACAACGGCGCCGTGTTCACCGCTAAGTCACGCCACGGCAAGGGACTTCTCGAGTCGGAGCTCGAGCGCCTGGGCATCCGCTACACGAACTCCAGGCCCTATCACCCCCAAACCTGCGGCAAGGTGGAGCGCTTCCACCAAACCCTGAAGCGCTACCTGGTCAAGCAGCCGCCGGCGAGCACGCTCGCCGTCCTGCAGCTCCAGCTCGACACCTTCCGCGCCTACTACAACCACCACCGGCCGCACCGTGCGCTCCACGGCAGCACGCCGCTGGTCGCCTTCAACGCCAGGCTCACGGCGCATCCCGTCACGCCCGAGCCGGTGGTGCATTGCCGGGTGCGCCACGACCGGGTCAGCGCCGAGGGCAAGGTCACGCTGCGCTACATGGGCCGGCTCCTCCACATTGGCATCGGCCGTGCCTACAAGCACCAGCCGATCCGGCTGCTGATCGCCGACCGGCACGTGCGAATCCTCACCGAGGACGGCGAGCTCATCCGCGAGCTGATTCTCGATCCCACCCGGAACTACCAGGCACGGCAGCCGGCCCGAATCGGGCACTATGACCTGCGACAGACGGGCACGATGTCCTGAGACATCACACTGG
>DAIUFS010000087.1:0-3904 GCA_036844485.1 Candidatus Dormiibacterota bacterium
CGGACACCACCGTCATGAGCTGCATGATGATGGTGGCGTTGATGTAGGGATTCAGTCCCTCGGCGACGATGGTGAAGCGCTGCAGGCCACCGCCACCCACCAGGTTGAAGAGCCCCAGCAGCGAGTTGCTGCTGAAGAGAGCCTGCAACGCCTTGGGGTCGGCGCCCGGGATGGAGACGTTGGCGAGCACGCGGAAGGCGAGCACCAGGCCGATGGTGATGACGAGCTTGCGGCGAAGCTCGGGGATGCGCATGGCCTGGCCAAGCGCCTGGAGCAGGTTCACGCCTGCGGCTCCTCCTGCGTGGTCTCGCCGTGATCCTCGAGCAGATCCACCCAGCCCCCGGCTGCCTCGACGGCGCTGCGAGCGGCCGCGGACGCGCGGTGCACGCGCACGTGCACCGCCACCTTGACCCGGCCCGCCGCCAGCAGCTTCACCGGCGCATCCGGCCCGGTCACCAGCCCCGCGGCGGCCAGCGCGGCACCGTCGACGATGGCGTCTTTGTCGAAGCGGTTGAGCTTGCTGAGGTTGACCACCTGGTACTCGCGGCGGAAGCGGTTGTGGAAGCCACGCAGCTTGGGCAGCCGCATCGACTGCTTCATCTGGCCGCCCTCGAATCCCTTGGGGACGCTGCTGCTCTCACGCGAGCCCTGGCCCTTGGTGCCGCGACCGGCCGTCTTGCCCTGGCCCGCGGAGATGCCGCGGCCGACTCGGGTGCGCTTCCTGCGGCTGCCCGGTGCGGGCTTGAGGTCATGCAATTTCACGATCGTTCTCCGCTGTCGCCCGGGCCAGGACCGCCATCCCCTCGGGGCTGTCCGCGGCCACGCCCTCGACAGAGACGAGGTGGCGAACCTTGTGCACCATCCCCCGGATCGACGAGGTGTTCTGGTGCTCGACTGTGTGGTTGAGCTTGCGCAGCCCCAGCGCCGCCAGGGTCGCCTTCTGGTCCGCGGCGTAGCCGATCTTGCTCTTGCGATAGGTCACCCGCAGCGTGCTCACGCGCTCACCACCTCGGGGGTGGCCCCACTCTCACCGAGCATCTCGGCGGCGCGCCTGCGTCCCACCATGTGCTCTGGTGCGAGCCCGCGCAGCGCGGCCACCTCGCGGAGAGTGCGCATGCTGGCCAGAGCGGCGATGGTGGCGCGGACCACGTTGATGGGGTTGTCGGTGCCCAGCGACTTGGTGAGGATGTCGTGGATGCCCGCGGCCTCGACCACGGCGCGCATCGAGCTGCCGCTGATGACGCCGGTGCCGGGGACGGCCGGCTTGAGCAGGACCTTGGCGGCGCCCAGCTTGTAGTGCACCTCGTGCGGGATGGTGGTTCCCACCATGGGCACTGTGATCATGTGCTTTTTGGCGTCGTCGACACCTTTGCGAATGGCGTCGGGCACCTCACCCGCCTTGCCCAGGCCGGCGCCGACCCGGCCGGCGCCGTCGCCGACCACCACCAGCGCGCTGAACGAGAAACGGCGGCCACCCTTGACCACTTTGGCGACGCGGTTGAGCGAGACGATCTTCTCCTGAAGATCGCTGGCGCGATCGTCGCGCCGGTCCATGCGCATGGCCATGGCTAGAACTCCAGTCCCGCGTCGCGGGCAGCGTCGGCGAGGGCCTTGACCCTGCCGTGGTACAGATATCCGCCGCGGTCGAAGACAACCTTGCTGACCCCCGCGCCGCGAGCGCGCTCGGCGATCACTCGGCCCACCACGACGGCGCCGGTGCTGGCGGCGCTGCCCTTGCCGGCGAGCTCTTTGCGGATGTCGGGGTCGTGCGTCGAGGCGGCGGCGAGGGTGTGCCCGGCGGCGTCGTCGATGAGCTGGACACCGATGTGGTTGAGGCTGCGGAACACCGCCAGACGGGGCCGCTCGGCGGCGCCGTGGACGCTCTTGCGAACCCGACGGTGGCGGCGGTCGCGCGCGGCGCGGCGATCGAACTTGGTGTGCATGACTACTTGCCCTTTCCGGCCTTGCCCGACTTGCCGGCCTTGCGCCGGATCACCTCGCCCCTGTACATCACGCCCTTGCCCTTGTACGGCTCCGGCTTGCGGAACGAGCGGATCTTCGCGGCCACCTGGCCGACGATCTCCTTGTTGGTCCCGCTCACGGTGATCTGGGTGGGCACCGGGACGGCGATGGTGACCCCGTCGGGCGGCGTGTAGCGGATGGGATGCGAGTACCCCAGGCTGAGGACCAGGTCGTTGCCCTGCTTGGCGGCGCGGAAGCCGACCCCGACGAGGTCGAGCTGGCGGGTGAATCCCTTGCTCACCCCCTCGACCATGTTGGCCACCAGGGTGCGGGTCAGCCCGTGCAGGGCGCGATGGGTGGTCGTCTCGGTGGGACGGCGCACGGTGATCACGCCGTCGGTCATGTCGATGATCATCGCCGGGGGCAGGCTCCGCTCCAGCGTCCCCAGCGAGCCGGCGACAGTGATATGGCTGCCCGCCAGGGCGACGTCGACCCCGTCGGGGACGGGGATGGGGAGCTTTCCGATTCTCGACATGGCGATTACCAGACGTAGGCCACCACCTCGCCACCGAGGCCGGCGCGCTGCGCCGCCTGGCCGGTCATGAGACCGTGCGAGGTGGAGATGATGGCGATGCCGAGGCCGCCCAGGACGCGTGGGAGCTCGGTCTTGCGGGCATAGACGCGCAGGCCCGGACGGCTGATCCGGCGCAGCCCGGAGAGGGCGCGACCGCGCGTGGTGCGCGGCTTCAGGGTGATGGTGAGGAGCTGCTGGGGCGCCTCACCGCCGACCTCGAATCCCTCGACGAAGCCCTCGGCGGCGAGGACGCGAGCGATCTCCACCTTCATCTTCGACGCCGGGACGGCAACGGTCTGGTGGTTGGCGGCGTTGGCATTGCGAATGCGGGTCAGCATGTCGGCGATCGTGTCACTCATCATGGTCGTCTACCAGGAGCTCTTCTTGACACCGGGGATCTGCCCTTGCGCAGCCATGCCGCGGAAGCAGATGCGGCACATCCCGAACTTGCGCATGTACGCGCGCGGGCGTCCGCACACCCCGCAGCGGTTGTGCTGCTGGCTGGCGAATCGCGCCGGGCGCAGCGATTTGGAGATCAACGATTTCTTGGCCACGGTCTACCTCTCCGCGTCGTATCCGGGCGTGGGCCCGGACGTGCGCGGTGTTCTGATCACAGTTGTTGTCCCGCCGCGCGGAAGGGCATCCCGCAGGCGGCCAGGAGGGCCCGGCCCTCGTCGTCGGTGCGCGCTGTGGTGACGATGCAGACCTCGAGCCCGCGCAGCTTGTCGATCTTGTCGAAGTCGATCTCCGGGAAGACGAGCTGCTCGCGCAGCCCCAGCGTGTAGTTGCCGTGCCCGTCGAACGCCTTGGGGTCGATGCCGCGGAAGTCACGGATGCGCGGCAGGGTGACGCTGAGCAGCTTGTCGAGGAACTCCCACATGCGCCGCCCGCGCAGGGTCACCTTGACCCCGATGGGCATCCCCTCGCGCAGCTTGAACGCCGCCACCGACTTCTTGGCACGGATCACGATCGGCGCCTGGCCGGTGATGGTCTTGACGTCGTTGACGGCGGCGTCGATGGCGCGGCCGTTCTGGATGGCCTCACCGAGGCCGATGTTGATCACCAGCTTCTCGATGCGGGGCACCTGCATGCCGTTGCGGTAGCGGAAGTCGCGCACCAGGGCGGGGACGATCTCGTCCTGGTAGCGCTGGCGGAGGCGGGGAAGCTCGGCGACGGCGGTGGCGGGCATCAGCTCTCCCCTCTCACGTAGATCTCGCCGCACTGCTTGCACACGATCGGCATGGTCCCGTCGGGCTGGGCGACCCGCGAGATCCTGGTCGGCTTGCTGCAGCGGTTGCAGACCAGCATGACGTTGCCGTAGGCGATGGGCGCGTTGAAGTCGATGATGCCGCCCTGGATGTTGCCGGC
>DAIUFS010000088.1:0-3876 GCA_036844485.1 Candidatus Dormiibacterota bacterium
TGCCGTAGGCGATGGGCGCGTTGAAGTCGATGATGCCGCCCTGGATGTTGCCGGCCACCCCCGATTTGGTGTGCCGCTTCAGCCGGTTGATCCCCTCGACCACGATGCGCTGGGTGGCGGGGATGCTGCGCACCACCGTACCCCGCTTGCCGCGGTCCTTGCCGGCGATCACCTCGACGGTGTCACCGGCACGGATGTCGAGGAGGCGGGCGCGGCCGCGCGCCCAGCCGCGGTGCTGCAGGCCGATGCGCGTGCGCCGTTCAGTCTTCGCGCTCATCTCAGAGCACCTCCGGGGCAAGGCTGACGATCTTCATGAAGTTGCGCTCGCGGAGCTCGCGCGCCACGGGGCCGAAGATACGGGTGCCGCGAGGGCTGTTGTTGGGCTGAATCAGCACCGCCGCGTTCTCGTCGAAGCGGATGTTGCTGCCGTCCGGACGGTGGTACTCCTTGACGGTGCGCACCACCACAGCGCGCACCACGTCACCCTTCTTCACCTGGGCGTTGGGGGTGGCCACCTTGACGGTGCCGATGATCACATCCCCGACGGACGCGTACTTGCGATAGCTGCCCCCGAGCACACGGATGCAGAGGATCTCGCGAGCACCGCTGTTGTCCGCCACCTTGAGGACGGATTCCTGCTGGATCACTTACTTGGCCTTCTCCAGCACCTTGGAGATGCGCCAGCGCTTCTCCTTGGACAGCGGACGGGTCTCGGCGATGCGCACGCGATCGCCGACGCCGCTCTCATTGGTCTCGTCGTGCACCTTGAAGCGGCGGTTGATGCGCACCACCTTCTTGTACAGGGCGTGGGGCTTCTGCTCCTGGACGAGGACGATGCGTGTCTTCTCCATCTTGTCGCTGACCACCACGCCTTCGCGCACCTTGCGGCGCGTGCGGGTGGCGATATCCGGCTGCGTGGTCATTGGGCGTCCTCGTCATCGTTGTGGTCTGTGTCCGCGCTGGCGTCGACTGCCTCGTCGGGCGCCACGGCGTCAGCCGTGCTCGCCTTGCGCGACCGTCGTTTGGCAGGAGTCGCCACCTCGGGCTCGATGCGCTCGATCTCCACGTCGCTGATCGCCTCCTCGACGGGGGCATCCAAGCTCACAGCGGCTGCCGCTGTTGGCGCAGTTGGCGCAGCGGCGGACGCGGCACGGCGGCTGCGCCGGCCTGGCGCTGCCACCGCCACCTGGCGGGGCGCCGGCGCCGGCTCGCCTCGTTCCGCGGCCAGCCGGATCTCCACCTGCACGGTCATGGTGCGGGCGATCTCCTTGCGGATGGCGCGGATCTGGCGGTGGTTCTCCACCTGGCCGATGGTCTGCTGGAGGCGCACCTGGAAGAGCTGGCCGCGCTGCTCGCGGAGATGCAGGGCGAGCTCCTCGCCGCTCAGCGAGCGCAGGGTGTCGAGGGCCGCAGCGCGCGCGGTCATGCGGTCTCCTCCGCCTCGGCGCCGGGCTCTTCGCGAACCACGAAGCGGGTGCGGATGGGCAGCTTGTGTGAGGCCAGGCGCATCGCCTCCTTGGCGACGTCGGGGGTGACCCCGGACATCTCGAAGAGCATGCGGCCGGGCTTGACCACGGCCACCCAGCCCTCGGGCTGGCCCTTGCCGCTGCCCATGCGGGTCTCGGCGGGCTTCTTGGTGATGACGTGGTCGGGGAAGACGCGGATCCAGATCTTGCCGCCGCGCTTGACGTGGCGCGTCATCGCCCGCCGGGCTGCCTCGATCTGGCGGTTGGTCATCCAGCAGACGCCCATCGCCTGCAGCCCGTACGTCCCGAAGGAGATCCGGTTGCCGCGCTGTGCGGCACCCTGACGGCGTCCGCGGTGCATCTTGCGGTGCTTGGTCCGCTTGGGCATGAGCATCGCGCTATTCCTCCTCCGCCGCGGAGTCCACCGCGGTGGCGGAGGGCTTGCGCGCCGCGGTGCGGGCCACCGGCTTGCGCGCGGCCGGCTTGGCAGGGGCGCGCGACGCCGGCTTCTTCGCGGCGGCGGGCGCCTTGCGCTTGGAGGGCAGCTTCTCGACCTTCTGTCCGTCCTCGGGGATCGAGCCGACGGCGGCAACCACGGCCTCCTGCTCCTCGGCGTCGGCGTCGACGTCGGCCACGTCGTCATCCGCTGACGGAGGCGTATCCCCGGGCTCGATGGCGTTGGTCTCCACCACCGGGACCTCGCGCACCGGCTCAGCCGCCGCGGCCGTCCGGACCCGCGCGGCGGGCTCCGCAGCCGCGGGCGTGGCGCGCTCCAGCGACTCGGTGGCCTCGCCGTCGTCCGCCTCGCGCGCCGAGGTGCCGCTGATCGGCTCGCCCGTGGCGGTCACGAAGTCGCCCTTGTAAACCCAGGCCTGCACGCCGATGCGGCCGAACGTGGTGCGCGCCTCGGCCTGGCCGTAGTCGATGTTGGCGCGCAGGGTGTGCAGAGGGACTCGGCCGCCGCGATCCCACTCCCGTCGCGACATCTCGGCGCCGCCGAGCCGTCCGCTCACCTGGATCTTGCAGCCCTTGGCGCCGGCGCGCATGGAGCGCAGCAGCGTCTGCTTGAGCGCGCGCCGGAACGCGATGCGCTTCTCCAGCTGGGAGGCCACGTTCTCGGCGACCAGCTTGGCGTCGAGCTCCGGGGTCTTGATCTCGTGGATGGTCACCCGGACCTTCTTGGCGGTGATCTTCTCGAGCTCGTCGCGCAGCGCATCCACCGACGCACCCTGCTTGCCGATGACAATCCCCGGCTTGGCGGTCTGGATCGTCACGGTCAGCTCGTTGCCGCGTCGCTCGGTCTCGATGCGGGCCACGCCGGCGTTGCGCAGCCGGCCCCCGATGAGACGGCGGATGGCGATGTCCTCATGGAGCAGCGCTGTGTAGTCCTTGTCGGCGTACCAGCGCGAGTCCCAGTTGCGGTACACGCCCAGGCGGAAGCCGATGGGGTGGACTTTCTGTCCCATTACGAAGTCTCTCCCTCGACGGTGTCGGTGGCCGGCTCGGCGCCAGGCGACGCCGTTTCCTGTGTGGCGCTTGGCGACGCCGTTTCCTGTGTGCCCGTCGCAGCCGGCCTCCTGGCGGCGGGGCGGCGGCGGCGCTGCGCCGGCGTCTCCCGCGACGGCCCTGCCGAGGGCGCGGTCACCACCGTGCGGGGCATGCGCACCACCGACCGCCGCCGCTTCTGTGGGGTCGGCTCGTCATCGGTGACGAACGCGCGCAGGTGGGCGGTGCGCTTGAAGATGCTCCCCGCCATGCCGCGCGGCTTGGGCCGGAAGCGCTTGATGATCGCCGCCGCCTCGACCTCGACCCGTGCCACGCGCAGCGACGAGGTGTCGAGGTTGTAGTTGTGCTCGGCGTTGGCGGCGGCCGACTTGATGACGTTGGCCACGTCGCGAGCGGCGGCGCGCGGCATGAAGCGCAGGATCACCAGCGCCTCGGCGACCGGCAGCCCTTCGACGCTGGCGGTCACCAGGCGCGCCTTGCGCGCGGTGATGCGAACCCATTTGGCGGTGGCGACGACTTCCATCTCTCTTCTACTTCAGCGCCGCGCTGCGCTCGGTGTGGTGGCCATGACCGCGGTAGCGACGGGTGGCGGCGAACTCGCCGAGCTTGTGACCCACCATCGCCTCGGTGATGAACACGGGGACGTGTTTGCGGCCGTCGTGCACGGCGATGGTGTGCCCGACCATGTCGGGGAACACGTCGCTGCGACGCGACCACGTCTTGATGATCCGCTTCTCGCGGCTGGCGTTGAGCTGCTGCACCTTCTTGAGCAGGTGGTCATCGCAGAACGGACCTTTCTTCAGGGAACGGCTCATCTCTCTACTTCTTCCGTCGCCGCACGATCATGCGATCGGTCGACTTGTTCTGGCGGGTGCGATACCCCAGCGCCGGCTTGCCCCAGGGC
>DAIUFS010000089.1:0-3876 GCA_036844485.1 Candidatus Dormiibacterota bacterium
CCTTGTCGTTGGTGCCGCTGGCGCGGGCGCCGCCGAACGGCTGCTGGCCGACCACCGCACCGGTCGGCTTGTCGTTGATGTAGAAGTTGCCCGCGGCGTTGCGGAGCAGGCGCATCGCGGCGTCGATGGCGGCGCGGTCGCCGGCGAACACCGCACCGGTGAGGGCATACGGCGAGGTGGTGTCGACGGTGTGCAGGATGGTCTCCCAGTCGTCGTCGTACGGATGCACGGTGAGGATGGGGCCGAACAGCTCGCGCTCCATCAGATCGTGGTGGGGATCGGCCGTCTCGAAGATGGTGGGACGCACGAACCAGCCTTCGCTGCTGTCGCATTCGCCGCCCGCGACCAGGGTGATGGTGGGGTCGTCGCGGGCTGCGGTGATGGCGCTCTCGTGGGTGCGGAATGCGGCCTCGTCGATGACCGCTCCCATGAAGTTGCGCATGTCGGTGGGGTCACCCATGGGCAGCGACTCCGTCGCCGCCGCCAGCGGTCCGCGCAGCTCGTCCCACATCGTGCGGGGGACGTACGCGCGCGACGCCGCTGAGCACTTCTGGCCCTGGTACTCGAACGCGCCACGGAGCAGCCCGACGAGCAGCGCCTCGGGGGACGCCGACTGGTGCGCGACGACGAAGTCCTTGCCGCCGGTCTCACCGACCAGTCGCGGATACGTTTTGTAGCCGTCGAGGTTGGCGCTGACCGTCGACCAGATGTGCTGGAAGGTTCCCGTCGAGCCAGTGAAATGGATGCCCGCGAGATCGGGGTGGGGGAGGGCGGCCGCTCCGACACCACCGCTGTGCCCCGTGACCATGTTGATGACCCCGGGCGGAAGCCCGGCCTCCTCGAGAAGCTGCATCAGCGCCGACGCGGCCAGCTGCTGCGTGGTCGCCGGCTTCCACACCACGGTGTTCCCCATCAGCGCCGGCGCCGTGGGCAGGTTGCCGGCGATCGACGTGAAGTTGAACGGTGTGATGGCGAGAACAAACCCCTCGAGCGGGCGCAGCTCCATGCGATTCCAGACGCCGGGAGGGGAGAGGGGCTGGTCGTCGTTGAGATGGGCGGCGAAGTGGACGTTGAAGCGCCAGAAATCGACGAGCTCGGCGGCGGCGTCGATCTCCGCCTGGAACACCGTCTTGCTCTGGCCCAGCATGGTGGCCGCGTTGACGCGCGCCCGCCACGGGCCGGCGAGGAGGTCGGCCGCGCGGAGGAACACAGCCGCCCGGGACTCGAACGAGGCATCGGCCCACTCGCGGCGGGCGCGCAGGGCAGCGTCGACCGCGGCGCGCACCTCGGAGTCCGTTGCGGTGTGGCCCTCACCGAGGACCAGGCTGTGGCGGTGGGGAGCGGTCACTGTGAACGCCTTGCCGGTGCCCTCGACGTCCTCGCCGCCGATGTGCAGTGGCAACGCATGCGGGGCTGCGGCGGCGAGATCGTCGAGCGCGCGGCGGACGGCGGTGCGTTCGGGGGAGTTGGGGCGGTACTCGAGGACCGGCTCGTTGCGGGGCGGAGGGGCATCTGTCATCGCCGCGATTGTGGCTCAGCGACAGGCCACCGCCGTCTCGTCGCCGCCGCCGGGGGTCGCGGTAGAGTGGAGCCCGGCATGCGCGACATTCCCCTGACGCCGACCACGCGCGCACCGCGGGTCTCCGATACGCGGCCGATGCACCAGCGGCTGCTGCCCGAGGGGGTGGAGAGGCGCCCCGAATGGCTGACCGTGAAGCTGCCCGCGGGGGACGGCTACAGCCAGATCAAGAGCCTGATGCGCGGCCTCGAGCTGACCACCGTGTGCGAGGAGGCGCGCTGTCCCAACATCGCCGAGTGCTGGGGCCACGGCACCGCCACCCTCATGATCCTCGGCGAGGTATGCACACGGGCCTGCGCCTTCTGCGCGGTGACCAGCGGCAAGCGGGGCGGCGACATCGACGCCGACGAGCCGCGCCGGGTAGGCGCCGCGGTGTCCCGGATGGGCCTGGCCCACGCGGTGGTCACCTCGGTGGATCGGGACGACCTCCCCGATTTCGGCGCCGCCCTTTTCGCCGCCACCATCCACGAGATCCGCCGCCAGTCTCCGGGGACGACGATCGAGGTGCTCACCCCGGACTTCAACGGCAGCCTCGATTCGCTGCGGACCGTCATGGCCGCCCGGCCGGAGATCTTCAACCACAACCTGGAGACGATCGCCCGCCTCTACCGGCGGGTGCGCCCCAAGGCCGGCTACCAGCAGAGCCTGACGTTGCTTCAGGAGGCCAAGCGCCTGGAGCCGCGCAGCCGCACCAAGAGCGGGCTGATGGTCGGCCTTGGCGAGGAGATGGACGAGGTCAAGCAGCTGCTCGCCGACCTCCGTGCCCACGACGTCGAGATCGTCACCATCGGCCAGTATCTCCGCCCGTCGCTGAAGCATCACCCCCTGGTGCGCTTCTGGACGCCCGCCGAGTTCGCCGAGCTGAAGGGCTTCGGCCTCGCGCTGGGCTTCCACCACGTGGAGAGCGGGCCACTGGTGCGCAGCTCGTACCACGCGCACGAGCAGGCGGTGGCGGCGAGCGCGGTCTGAGGATGGAGACGCTGGAGTACCTCTGGCTGGGGCGCGTCCCCTACCGAGATGCCTGGGCGCTGCAGGGGCGCCTGGCGGCGGCGCGAGCCAGGGGCGAGATCGACGACCTCGTGCTCATGGTGGAGCACCCGCCGGTGTACACCATGGGACGCACCGGCTCGGCGAGCCATGTCCCGGGCGGGGTTGCCCACCTGCTGTCCCTCGGCGCCGAGTACATCGAGGTCGACCGCGGCGGCTCGGTGACCTTCCACGGTCCCGGGCAGCTGGTGGCCTATCCCATCCTCCAGATCGCGGGTGTCTTCCCCCTCGCCGAGGACCCTCGCCGGGGCGACGTTGTGGCCCACCTCCGTGCGCTCGAGGAGGCTCTCATCGCCACCGTCGCCGCCTATGAGGTGGTGGCGGGTCGGCGGCCGCCATACACAGGCATCTGGGTCGGCGACGAGAAGCTGGCCGCCATCGGGGTCAAGCTGGCCTCGGGAGTGACCACCCACGGCGCCGCCCTCAACGTCAGCACCGACCTGGAATGGTTCGCACAGGTCATCCCCTGCGGCATCGCCGGCGCCGGGGTGTCGTCCCTGTCGTCCCTGGGGGTGAAGCCGGCGCCGCGACTCCACGACGTGGCGGTGCGCTTCGCGACCGAGCTGGCGCGGGTGATCGGGCGCCCGCCCAAGCGTGCCGGCGAGGCGGTGCAGGCGGTGATCGCCGCCGAGGGTGTCCTGGCCGTCTGAGGGCTCTGCGAGGTGGCGACGGCACTCACACAGGCTTGAAGATTTGTGGCGGGATGACCAGATTTTCGCCAATACGTCGATGCAAACCCACAAACCCCTGTTCAACTGGCCGCAATACCGCTACCATGCGGCCCCAGGATCGCCCACCCGCTCGGCTTGTTCTCCCCACGTTCTTCAACCCCCCCGAGTGGACGCGCTTCCCGAGGATCTGCGATGGCAACCTTCGTCCGCAATCGGGTGCTCAATCAGCTGACCTGGGCCGAGGAGGAGGAGGAGAAACGCGCCGGCCGTCGCGACGCCCTCTGCGAGCTCGACGGCCTGCTCACCCAGCTGGAAGAGGTCAACCTGCGCGGGGTGCCCGTGCCCAGCCGGGTGCTCATCGCCCTGCGCCGCCGCGGCGTCATCGCCCGGCCGGGAGTGAACCCCGCCGAGCTCATCGAGGCGATCTTCAGCGTCCAGGAGGCGTTCATGCGCCAGCCCGACGGCGCCGACCGGCTGATCGCGTACGAGGACCTGCGCCGGCGCATCGCCTGACGCCGTCTGCGGCCTGCTGATATGGAAGTATTTGTCAAGGGGGTGGAGGGCGCGGGTCGCGACCGA
>DAIUFS010000090.1:0-3798 GCA_036844485.1 Candidatus Dormiibacterota bacterium
TCCAGATGCAGACGACCCTCGCGACTGTCAATCAGGACTCGAACGCTGCCGGAGCCGCAACGATCACCCTGCGGCGCGACCTCGGTCTGCCGCCGACCTCCTGATTACCCCCTCTCTCGCCCCCGGCTGCCACCGGGGGCGTTCTGGCTGCCACCAGAGGAGCGATATGACCTCCACCAACGATCCCCACAAGGGCTGGCGCAGCGGTAAGGGAGCGGCAATGCGGAACACACTCATCGGGCTGGCCGCGGCGGGCTGTGCAGTCTTGGGATTGGCGGCATGCTCGCCCGCCGCCACAGACCGGCCGGCCTCGTCGCCCCTGACGGCGGCACCCACGGGAGCACCGCCGCCGACACCTACCCCATCGGCGGCGACTGACCAGTTTGCCTGCACCGCGATTCAACTCGCCGCGATGGGCCAATGGGTACAAGCCGAATCTCATTGGACCAGCGCCGCTTCGCGGGAGGCGCTGTCGAACCTTGCCGCCGCGATGGCCTTTATCCGACTGGCAGAGGACAGCGGAACCATTGCTACAGACCAGACCGACGGCGCATCGTCGGCGGTTCAGGCGACCGACACCGCGACGTACAACAGCGACCTCGCTGGCGACCGCGCCTTTACCGCAGGCTGCTAGGTCGACGGCGCGCCAGACCGCCCTTTCGCGAGGGCGGGATCCGGACTCACACGCGCCAATCCGCACCCCCGCTAGGCCGGACGAGTGAGGGCTGCCTCCTGGTCTGCCGCCAGTGCCACCTCACGGCGCGCGAGCATGCGCAGCGCCACCTTGAGCGGGCTCTCGATCATGTGCTTCTCAGCGACCGCGAGGGGCACGTCGACGCGCGCGAGCCCGGGGGAGTCGTGCTGCACGCTGACACCGAGCCGCCGCGCCAGCTCCAGGACGTCGGCATTCTCCCACTGAACACAGCCGCAGAACCGGACAATGCCGTTCTGGAGAGCGATCAGAGCGAGCGCCTCGAGGAGGACCGTGGCGATTCCGCGGCGCTGGTAGTCGTCGAGGACCGTCACCGCAGCCTCCGCGCAAGCGGGATCATCGCTGAGACGGACGTATCGGGCGATGGCCACTCCGGGCTCGCCTGGATCATCAATGGCGAAGGCCCCCAGCGCGACATGATTCGTGTAATCGATCTCCGTGAGGTAGCGCAGCATCGACTCGCTCAAATGCGCCGGCGGGTTGAAGAACCGGCGTACGCGAGACTCCTTGGACAGCCGCTCGAATCCGCGGACAAGCTCTCCCTGATCTGCGATCACGATGGGGCGGATGCGCATGCTGCTTCCGTCATGGAGGGTGACCACGGTGGTGCAGGCGGTGATGCGGGGATCATCAGTAGTCGGAATGCCCGCCCCCGGCTGATCGATGCTGTCAGAGCGCCTGCTCACCTGGGCGACGCACTGCTGGCGGAGGCGCTCGAGATTGTCTGACACCAGGACCGGGACCGGCTCTGGGTGCTGGATGCGCAGCGCACTCTCAGGTAACGCGACGATGTCTGCCGTCAGCCTGGCACACATCGTCGTTAATGTGTCCGCATCGGTCATCCGGCGGCCCGCAATCATGACGGGGCGCAGCACGGGATCACGGCCGGGGAGTTGCTCCTCGCGTAGACCCAGTACGTCACCGCCGAGCCCCAGGTTGCGAAACACCTGCTTGGCGCCCGGAAGGGTGCTCTTGCCGGCCGACAGTTTGAGCACCGGCCGGCCATCGTAGGCCACGAGCTTGTACGCGCTATCCAGCGAAGGGGCGTCAGCCGACACTCCCATCTTCGTGCCGACACCAAAGGCGTCGACAGGCGCGCCGCTGCGGACGAGGGTGTCGATATCATTCTCGTCGAGGCCACCGCTGACGAAGATGTGTGCGCCGCGGCAACCTGCGTCGTCCAGCAGCCGCCGAACTCGACGAGCGAGCGCGTCGATGTGGCCGCTGTCCAGGCGCACCGAGAAGGCGTTGCCGAGGCCTCGTTCCTGCGCGACTTGGATGGCGTGCCGCACGCCCGCCTCCGTGTCGTAGGTGTCGACCAGGAACGTCGGGCGGTCGGGGAAGTCCTCAGCGAAAGCGCGGTATGCGTCGACCTCGCTTGCGAAGGCCTCGATGTATGAGTGCGCCATCGTTCCCGAGGTGGTCAGGCCGTACCGCCGGGCGCCCTCGACGTTGCTCGTGGCCACGAATCCAGCGATCGCCGAGACGCGAGCCGCCGCCATCGCGGCCTCGACGCCGTGGGTGCGGCGAAAGCCGAAGTCGACGAGCGTCCGCCCTTGGGCGGCGAGACGGCACCGTGCGGCCTTGCTGGCGATCGCCGTCTGAAAGGTGATCTGGTTGAGCAGGTACGTCTCGACCAGCTGGCCCTCCGCGATCGGTGCGGTCACCTCGATCAGTGGCTCGTTCTCGAACATGACGGATCCTTCGGGCACCGCCCAGACATCACCGGTGAAGCGCACGCCGGCCAGCGCGCGCGCGTCGGCCGCCGTGAGGCCCGCGATATCTGTCACGTAGGCGCGATCGGCGCGGTCGGCGCCGAAACCCTCGAGAAAGGTGAGGCAGTCCTCGAGGCCGGCGGCGACCAAGAAGCCGCGCTCTGGCGGCAGCCGGCGCACGAAGAGGCTGAATGTGGCCAGGCCCTGCATGCCGCGCCGAAGGTAGCTCGCGGCCATGCGCAACTCGTAGCAGTCGGTGAGCAGCAGTGTGCCCATGGCATCAGTCTCGGCGCTGCGCAGGCGGCAGCGCCAGGGTCGATGGTCCCTACGCCGGCGCGGAGTTGCAGGTCCCGCGTCCTTGAGCCAGGAGCCTCGGTCCGCGTCTCGTCTGGACGCGGGACCTTCGGCCCTGGCCGGTGGCCCTGGGGCGGTCGAGAGTAGCCGTGAAGCCTGACGAACCTCAGGGTTGACCGGCATGAACATCGCGATGTCGGGGCCGTTTCGATGGAAGAAGGAGTCCGCTCGTCTGGGGCGACGATGAATCCGCAGCCGCGACCCGACCAGACAAGGCCACCCCACCCGCCCTGACATGATGCAGCGAGTGGTGCCGACCGTCGAGCTCATCGAGGAGACGCCGGAGCGCTGGCGCATCGAGCCGAGAAACGGCATGCGCGTGCCTGGCATCGTCTTCGCGTCGCGTGCGCTGCTTCCGGACGTCAGCTCCGATCGCTGCCTCGACCAGGTGGTCAACGTGGCAACCCTTCCCGGGATCGTGGGAGCGAGCTACGCGATGCCCGACGTCCACTGGGGGTACGGTTTCCCCATCGGGGGTGTCGCCGCAACTGACATTGCCGCTGGCGGGGTCATCTCTCCCGGCGGCGTGGGCTTCGATATTTCGTGTGGGGTGCGGCTGCTCACCGCCTCGGCGCAGCGTGAGGAGATCACCCGGGTCCTTCCCCGCTTGATGGATCAGCTGATGCGCGATGTGCCTCACGGCGCCGGTCCCGGGGGCGTGTGGCGCCTTGACACTGGCAAGGAGCTGGATGGCGTGCTCAGCGGTGGCTCCGAGTACGCAGTCGAGCGCGGCTTCGGCGTCCCGCGCGATGTCGACCGTTGCGAGGACCGCGGCCGGCTGACAAGCGCTGACCCCGACGCTGTCAGTCTCCGCGCCAGAGAGCGCGGCAGAGCGCAGGTGGGCAGCCTGGGCTCGGGCAACCATTTCCTCGAGTTGCAGGCAGTCGACGCGATCTACGACGCCACCGCAGCCGCCGCGTTCGGCCTGACCCAGGGACAGGTGTGCGTGATGATCCACTGCGGCTCCCGTGGTCTCGGACATCAGGTGTGCAGCGACCACGTCCGCGTCATGGGCCC
>DAIUFS010000091.1:0-3612 GCA_036844485.1 Candidatus Dormiibacterota bacterium
CGCAGCTCAGGGTCGCGGGTGAGGCGGCCGATGAGCATCACGCGGTTGAGCGAGCCGGACATCAGTTCTCCTCCTCGGTGGTGGCGACCAGCGCAGCGGGCCCGTCGTCATCGTCCAATTCCTCGTCGTCATTGTCGTCATCGTCGTCGTCGGCTGCGGTGTCAGCGTCGCCGGTGGCGGCGACAACTGGCTGACGCGCGGTGGGGCTGTCACCGGCGCTGTCTGTCGTGCCCGCCGCGGCGCCCTCGGGCTCGGCATCATCGGCGCCCTCGCGGACCACGAGAAGGTGACGGAACACGGTCTCGTGGATGGCCAGAGCGCGCTCCAGGTCAGCCACCCGGGCCCCGTCCATGCCAATGTGCAGCAGCATGTAGTGGCCGTCGCGCAGGTGATCAACCTCGTAGGCGAGGCGCCGCCGTCCCCAGTTGGTGGTGCGCACCACCGTTCCGCCGAGGCCTGTGACCAGCGACTCGACGGACTCCACAGCGGTCTGCAGGCCCTCGTCGTCGAGCTCGGGGCGGACGATATACATGAGCTCGTAGTCGCGCACCATGCGCGCACCTCCTTTCCCGTGGGCTTGCGGCATCCGGACCTGGTGCCTTGCCGAGGTGGCTGGCTGGCAGCGCCGGATGCAGGAAAGCTTGTTGTCGAAGCGTCCGCGGTGGACGTCGGCAGCATAGCACCCGCCTCTGTTCGCACCGCCGGAGCGTCAGCCTTTCGAGTCCTCGGCTCTCGGTCGCGGGCCCATTCCCGCGGACGCCGCGCAAGCTCGGCAGAGGCCGGTGAGCAGAAGCGCGTCGCGTCCGATCACAAAGCCGGCGGCGCTGCGGAGCTGTCCCGCCCAGCTGCCGACCAGGGTGGCGTCGATGTCCATGGTGGCGCCGCATTCCGTGCACACGGCGTGGTGATGTTCGACTGACTGGATCTCGAATCGCGAGACCCCGTCACGCAGGCGGACCTGCTTGAGCAGCCCGGCAGCGGTCAGGTCGGCGAGGATGCGGTAGACAGTCGACCGATCCATGCGCGGCTTGGGGGCGGTCCGCTGCCAGACCTCGTCGGCGCTGAGATGCGCCCCGCCTGCGTCCTCGAGCGCCCCCAGGACGGCGAGGCGCTGCGGGGTTGCCCGCAGCCCTGCGGCGCGCAGTGACAGCACGGCAGGGGTGTCAGCGGATCTGTTCTGGGACATCACGCCCCGCCGCCGGCGCCAGCGCCCAGCGCTGTTCGATGTGGCCCAGACGCCACACCGCCACCGCCGCCAGCCAGGTCACCACGAACATCCCCACGATGATGAAGCCTGCGGTGTTGAGATCGACGCCGCGCAGGAATCCCCACACGCCTCCCGACAGATTGAAGTAGGTGACGCAGATGGAGATGACCTCGATGGTGCCGATCAGCAGAGCGACGGCAACTGAGAGGCCGGTGATGGTGAGGTTGTAGAAGACCTTGCGCACCGGCTTGGAGAAGGCCCAGCCGTAGGCCACGGTCATGAACGCGCCGTCGGCGGTGTCCATCATCGACATGCCTCCTGCGAACAGGATGGGCAGGCTGAGGATGGCGAACCAGGGAAGCTTGGCGGCCAGGCCGCCGGCCAGGGCGAGCAGGCCGATCTCGGTGGCGGTGTCGAAGCCGAGGCCGAAGAGGACACCGACCGGGTACATCTGCCAGCTGCTCCGGATGGCTCGAACCAGCGGCCGCAGCAGGCGGTTGAGCAGGCCGCGATCCTGGAGCTTCTGCTCCAGGGTCTCCTCGTCGTACCGACCCTGGCGCATCTCCTTGAAGATCCGGTAGATGCCCACCAGGATGACCAGGTTGATGGCGGCGATCAGGTAGAGGAACACCGCCGACACGCCGGTGCCGATGTAGCTGCCGATGCCGGTCAGACCGCCCCCGGTGACGTTGCCGGCCACCGCCTTGGCGGCGACGGCGATGGCCACCCCGAGGCCGAGCACGATGGTGGAGTGGCCGAGAGAGAAGAAGAAGCCCACCCCCATGGGGCGCTTGCCCTCGGCCATGAGCTTGCGGGTGACGTTGTCGATGGCGGAGATGTGGTCGGCGTCGAAGGCATGGCGGAGGCCGAAGGTCCAGGCGGTGAGGCCGATGGCCACGCTGAGCACGCTGTGGTCGACAGCCACCGAGTACCAGAGAAGGCCCCAGCCGAGAGCGTTGATCAGGAAGACGGCGCCGCTGAAGCCGAGCAGGCGGCGCTTGTCCCCCGCGCTGAGTCGGCTTCTCCGTCGCGCGGTCGCTGTCGCCACCCGGCTCCCTCCACCGTCCCTACCAGCCGGCGCCCGACGTTATCGCAATCGAGTGGCATGTGCAACTTGAGTGCATCCACCACACCGCGGCGAACCGCTGGCGGCACCGCGAGCGGCGCTAAACTTCGAGGCCGCCGCGGCCGGGTCAGCTAGCTCAGTTGGTTAGAGCGCACGGTTCACATCCGTGAGGTCGAGGGTTCGAATCCCCCGCTGACCACGCCCCACGCAGCCGTCGGCTGCGCGGGGACCCCGTGGTCTTCTCACAGAGGGGCGATGCGCCCTCTCGCTGCGCCGGCAGAGCCGGCTCCGCTCAGTCCCCACTCGGCGCGACTCCGCGCCGGCTCGCCCTTCGGCTCGCTGGGCGATGCGCCGTCTCGCTCCCCACTCGCTGCGATGAATCGCGCCGGCTCGCCGTTCGGCTCGCGACGCGCCGGGTCGCCGTTCGCCTCGCAGGGCAGGCTCGCGGGGACGGCGTCAGCTGCCTCCGATGGCGCGGTAGCCGGCCTCGTCGAGCAGCTTTCCGCTCTCGTCGACATCCTTGAGCCGGATCATCCAGCCCTCCCCGTAGGGATCGGTGTTGACCCGCTCAGGCGCGTCGCCGAGCTGGTCGTTGACACCTGTGACCGTGCCACCGACCGGGGTGTACAGGTCGCTGGCGGCTTTGACCGACTCGATGGTGCCGAACTTGTCGCCGGGTTTGAGGACCGCGCCGACGGCGGGCAGCTCGACGAAGATGACGTCGCCCAGCTCCGACTGGGCGTGGTTGCTGATGCCGACGGTGGCCACGCCCCCCTCGACGTGCACCCATTCATGGCTCTCGGTGAAGCGATATTCGCTGAGGTCGGGCACTCATCCATCTCCCTTGGGTCGCTTGTAGAAGGGCAGCGGCACCACCTGTGCCGATGCCTGGGTCCCGCGAATGTCCACGGCCGCGCCGTCGTCGCGCTTGAAGTCGGGAAGCACCGAGGCGGTGGCCACCGCCGTCCCCACGGTGAACCCGAAGCTCCCGCTGGTGACGACGCCCACCTCCCGCCCGTCCTGAAGCACCGACTGCCCATGGCGGGCGATGGTGCGTGGACCTAGACGGAGGCCGACGAAACGCCGCGGTGGCGCCTCGCGCAGGTCGCGGAGCGCTACCGCCCCGATGAAGTCGCCCTTGTCGAGCTTCACTGTCCAGCCCAGGCCGCAGCTGTACGGGTCGGTGTCGTCGTCCATGTCCTGTCCATAAAGACGCAATCCCGCCTCGAGGCGCAGGGTGTCGCGGGCTCCGAGCCCGGCGGGGGCCAGTCCGTGGGGCGTGCCGGACTCGACGATCGCGTCCCACACCTGCCCGGCGCGGTCCGAGTCGATGTAGATC
>DAIUFS010000092.1:0-3371 GCA_036844485.1 Candidatus Dormiibacterota bacterium
TGTCAAGGTTCTCAACGCGCGCGACTCCCAACGTATGAGATAACGCAGCACTTCCCGGGCAGCAGCGGCCAACCGGGCAAGAGGGGTAGTGTAGCCGCGGCAGGGCGTGGCGTCAAGTTGATCTCAGAGGCCCCGGCGATCAGGCGCCGGGGCCTCGGTTGCAACGGGGTTTGCGGGGGCAGTCGGCATCACCTCCTTCTGCGGACGGCGCGGGGATAATGCCGGTTATCTGTCCTTCCGCGGTGACACACACATACCCAGGGACCCACTGGCGGCAGCGCGGACACCGACTGTCCCTCTCAGAGGGCGCGCCGGCCGGCGAAGGCGCGGGCCACCGTCACCTCGTCGGCGTACTGCAGGTCGGCTCCCGCGGGCAGCCCATGAGCCAGGCGCGACACCGCGATCCCGCGCGAGGACAGGCGATCGCCGAGGTAATGGGCGGTGGCCTCCCCCTCCACGTCCGGATCGGTCGCGATCACCACCTCTCGCACCTCCCCGTTGTCGAGGCGCCGCTCCAGCGCGTCGATGTTCAGCTCGTCAGGTCCGACGCCGTCGATGGGCGAGAGGGCGCCGCCCAGGACGTGATAGACGCCACCGAACTCGCCACTGCGCTCCACCGCGAGCACATCGAGAGGCTCCTCCACGACACACATGACCGTCTGGTCGCGGCTGGGGTTGGAGCAGACAGCGCAGAGGTCGCCCTCCGCGATGAAGAAGCAGCGGCTGCACGGGTGCACCCCGTCGTGCAGGTCGGCAAGGGCCGCGGCCAGGCGCGCGGTGGTCTCTGGTGCCGCGCCCATGCAGTGGAACGTCAAGCGCTGGGCGGTCTTGGGGCCGATTCCGGGGAGGCGGCCGAACTCCGCGGCGAGCCGCTCGACCGCCGCGGGGATCAGTCCCATCGCGTCAGATCAGACCCGGCGGCAGGCCCAATCCTGCGGTGAGCTGGCCCATGTGCTGGGCGGCGGTTTCCCGTGCCTTGTCAAGAGCGTCGTTGGTGGCCGCCAGGACCATGTCGGCGAGCAGCTCGGCACCCTCCTCGAGGGTCTCCGGTTCGATGCTGACGGAGAGGATCTTCTGGTGCGCGTTGGCAGTCACGGTCACCGCCCCGCCGCCGGCGGTCCCGGTGACCGTCATGTCCCCGAGCTCCTCCTGCAGCTTCGCCATCCGTGACTGCATCTGCTGCAGCTGCTTCATCATGTTGCTGTTCACCCGAATCTCCCTGCGATATGTGGGCGCGAGTCTACCCAGCACCGCCACGGGGCGGGCGATTGGCGTCGTCGCGGAGGCGGGTGGAGGTCACCCGGCTGCCCGAGAAGGCGTCGAGCACCGCCTGGGTGGTCTCGCCGGTTGTCCCAGGGCGGCGCTGGGGAACGGAATCCTGGCCGACGTATGCCGTATCCACGGTGCGCAGCGAACCGGCCACCTCGGAGGCCGCCTCGACAAGCGCCTCGGCGCGGTTGCGCTCGCGCAATTTCTCGAGGTGGAAGTTGTACGGCGCCCCGATGGTGAGAGAGGTGGCATCTGCCGTCACCACCCGGCAGTCGCGGAGCACGCCCGCCAGGGCTCGGTCGCGGCGGTTCACCGCCTCGAGAAGCGTCCCCCAGTGCTCCTGCCAGGAATCGACGGTGGCGAAGGAGCTGTCCGCGGCCGCGGCGGCGGGAGCTGACTCCGGCGGAGCCGGCGCGGCAGGCGCAGGGGTCACCGGTTGGATGCGAGGAGCGCTGGCGACAAGCGCGGCAGGCAACGGGGCCTCAGCTCTAGATGCGGCCGCCTCAGGGGCGTTGCCGAGAGCCTTCGTCAGGGTGGCGGCCGGCGCGGTGCCAGACCGCCCCGTGGCGCCCTCGAGCCGAGCCACGCGCGCCTCGAGCGCTGCCACCTGCGCCTGACCGAGGGTGGGCTCGCGGACCAGGCGCATCACACAGAACTCCACCTGGAGCCGCGCGTCGACGGGCTGGCGCAGCTCCAGCTCGGTGGCCTGCAACAGCTCGAGGGCCCGCAGCCAGAAACCGGACGGGGCCACCCGTGCCAGCGTCGCCGCCAGCTCGGCGTCCTCCACGGTGACGTCAGCTCCGCCGGCGTGGCCGAGAGCTGCGAACTCGGCCGCACGGGCCAAACGCGAGCACTCGCGGAGGAGCTGACGAGGGTCAGCCCCGGCCTCGAACGCGCCCGCGACAGCTCGCAGCACCGCCGCACCATCGCCGCCGGCGAGAGCTTCGAGGAGGTCGTGGAGCGTGCCCGGGTCGGCCAGGCCGAGCGCGCGCCTCACGTTGCCCGCGGTCAGCGGGCGCTCCCCGCCCGCGAGGGCCTGGTCGAGCATGGACAGCGCGTCGCGCATGCTCCCCTGGCCGGCGCGTGCCAGCAGGGCGAGGGCCTCGGGCTCGGCGGTGGTGTCCTCGGCGACGAGGATGCGAGCCAGGTGTGCCGCGGTGTCGGCGGTGGAGACGCGGCGGAAGTCGAACCGCTGCACCCGCGACCGAACGGTCTCGGGCACCTTGTGCGGCTCCGTGGTGGCGAGCACGAAGAGCACGTGCTCGGGAGGCTCCTCGAGGGTCTTCAGGAATGCGTTCCACGCCTCCGCGGTGAGCATGTGCGCCTCGTCGATGATGTACACCTTGCGACGCAGCGCGGCTGGAAGGTACTTCACCTTCTCGCGAAGGTCACGCATCTCGTCGATCCCCCGGTTGCTGGCGGCGTCGATCTCCAGCACGTCGACCGAGCTGCCGTCGAGGATCTCGCGACATGCGCTGCACTGGTTGCAGGGTTCGCCGTCCCGCGGGGCCAGGCAGTTGACCGCGCGCGCCAGGATCCGCGCCGTCGAGGTCTTGCCGGTGCCTCGGATGCCGGTGAACAGATAGGCGTGAGCGAGCGTGGCATCGCGCACCTCGTTGCGCAAAGTGGTCGCGATCACCGCCTGGCCGACCAGGTCGGCGAAGCGCGCCGACCGATAGCGCCGATAAAGGGCCGTGGACACGAGCCCAGAGTAGCGTGGCAAGCGGACGGCCGGGATCCCATGGCAAGAGAGGCGCGAGATGCGCGCCGAGAATTCACGTGTATCCCGTCGCGGATGCGACAGCGGCGCGCCAGGCGCGCCGAGGAGTGGGTGAATGAGCTCGAATTCACTTCGAGCTCATGAGGGCGAGGATCTGCCTCGCCCTGTAAAGACACGGGCACCCCGCGCGGCCCCGCCGCGCGGGGACCCCAACGGGCGGGACGCCGCGTAGGGGCAGTCGCGCACCCCACGTCGTTGGCGCGACGCCGGCGCTCACCCGATCGACCAGCTCGGACCAGGTTGGCTACGGCACCCCCGGGGGACCGCTTACCGCTGCTTCCTTCCGGACCTGACGGGGTTCACAGACCCGGGCTGCGTAGGA
>DAIUFS010000093.1:0-3118 GCA_036844485.1 Candidatus Dormiibacterota bacterium
GACGTTGATCATGACGTTGTCGTGCGAGTGAGCACGCGCTGCGCGCAAGCATACATGCGAGTCGTAGTTCTGACAAGGTGACACGGGTTGGCGGCTACCGGCTGCATCCAGTAGCTCGTCAGACCGACGGCTGTTCCCAGAGCTTGATGCCTCCGAGGATGCCCGCGGCGTTGTCGACGATCGATGCCTTGGGCCCGAGGTCGGCGGTCACCCTGACCGAATTGCCGCCTCCGATGTACACGTGGTCGAAGAAGAGGAGGGCGTCGAGCGTCTCCACCGCAAGCTTCACCCGGGAGTTCCACCTCTTCTTCGACAGGCGTTTGCGCGCAGCGTCGCCGAGCTGCTGGTTGTAGGTGTCGCCCTTGCGAAATGGGTGGTGGGCGATCTCCAGGTGGGGAGCAAGACGGCCATCCTGGAACAGGCCCGTTCCCACCCCGGTGCCCAGAGTGATGACCAGCTCGAGCCCCTTCCCGGCGACCACGGCCGCGCCCTGGAGGTCGGCGTCGTTGGCGACCCTGGTGGGCCGGCCCAGCGCCTTGCTCACCGCGCCGGCGAGGTCGTAGTTCGCCCATGCCTTGACGAGGCGGGGGTCGACGGGCGTCCCCAGGCCGCCGACATTGACGAACTCCGGCGCAGACAGCACCCGACCACCGCGCACCACGCCGGGAAAGCCCGCCGACACGCGGTCGAAGGCCGGCAGCTGCTTGACGAGCGCCGCCAGCGCCGCGATCAGGACGTTCGGCGGGCAGGGGTAGGGGGTGGCGACGCGGACGCGGTCCGCCATCATCGACCCCGACCCGTCGAGCACGGATGCCTTCAGGCCGGTGCCGCCGACGTCGATGGCGAGCGTCCGCGGCGTTGTCCGCGGGCGCGTGGTGGGACGGCGCGCCCGGGTCACGTCAGCTCGTGCTCGAGCGTGAGGATGTGGCCGCCGTCGGCAGCGATCTCGGAGGCCGCGATGGCTGTGGTCACGCGGGCAGTGTAGAGGTGGGTGCACAGCCCCGAGTGGGTGTCGGACCACGGCTGCGCTGTCAGCGACGCAGTGTCACCAGCCGGCCACCTCGCAGTGATGTCGGTGCGCTCAGCCCGCAGCGGTGCCACGCGGTCTCAGGCATGCCGATATCGGCGACCACGATCTCACCGCAGTACGCTCGCGCCGCGTCATTCCAGAGCCCGCGCTTCATCCCCGCGAGCGTGCAGGTTGTGTGCGCACGGACCGCCGCACCCGGGGCGGTGCCCGTCGCGGCATCCAGCCCGCTGGGCACGTCGATGCTGAGCACTCTTCCTTTTACCCCGGCGATGACCTCGGCGTGGGCTGGACGCGGTGGCTCGCGCAGGCCCGTGCCCAGCAGCGCGTCGACGACGATCGCGGCGCCGGCCGTGCCGGCCAGCACATCGGAGGGGCGCGGTGAGACGCGCAGCAACACACCGGCGCCGATCGCGGCCGCTCGCTGCTGCCGCAGAAGGGGATCGACTGCGTCGGGATCACCCAGGACGGCGGCGGTGACCGGACATCCCCAGCCGGCGAGGTGGCGGGCGGCGACCAGGCCATCGCCACCGTTGTGGCCATGCCCGGCCACAACATGGACGGGCGCGGCGCGGCGCCCCAGGATGCGCCAGGCGCAGCGCGCCACCTGAAAACCGGCGACCTCCATGAGTTGGGCGATGTCAACACCCAGCCCCATCGCGGCGGCGTCGAGACGGCCGGCCTCCTCGGAGGTGAGGGAACCGAAGCGGCGTTGCAGAGATGAGCTCACCGGGACACTCCGTCTGAGGGGTTCGCTACCGTACTACCGCACATGGCACCGACACCAGTGGCCCCGGAGAGGACCACGCGGCGACTCTCCGGACGGGGAATGTTGGTCTTCCTGATCGCCGCCGTCGCCGTGGCGGTCGCGGCCGTGGTCGGAGTCCGCGGTCTGCTGGCCTCCCCGATCCTGTCGGTGGCAGCCGACGGGACGGCCACCCTGCAGGGCACCTGGGAGCCGTACTCGTGCGACGCTCACCTCTGTCAGGGCTACGTCCAGGCGGGCAGTCGCAGCGTCTTCATCGTGCTCCCACAGGGCTGTCCGCACCCGCCGCGCGCCGCTCAGATCACGGTCAGCGGCCGGCCCGACCCGAGCGTGGGGGCCGGCAGCTACCGGGCCAGCGCCTGCGCACACTGAGTCGAGGGCGCCGGGCCGTCACATCCGGCGGTGGGATTCGAGCACGGGACCGTGCCGTCGTCATGACATCAGCCTTCGCACAGACGATCGCGTAACGGTTGGGCCTGGCGTCACAAATCAGTCACGGACCCTGCTACGTTTGCGTCGCTTGACGCGGTGGTCAAGTCGGGAGACGGGGGGTGCAGAAAGGGCCGGGACACAGCGTCCCGGCCCTTTCGCTATTCCAGATCTGTCGGTCTAGTAGTCCGGCATGGGCGGCGCGGCCGCACCCTTCTTCTCCGGAATGTCGGTGATCAGTGCCTCGGTGGTGAGCAGCAGTGCCGCGATCGACGCCGCGTTCTGCAGCGCCGAGCGGGTCACCTTGGTGGGATCGATGATGCCCGCGGCGACCATGTCGACGTATTCGCCGGTGTCCGCGTTGTAGCCCTGGCCGCGGGGCAGGTTCTTGACCTTCTCGACCACAACCGAGCCCTCTTCGCCAGCGTTGTCGGCGATCTGGCGGAGCGGCTCCTCCAGCGCGCGGCGGAGGATGTTGACGCCGGTCTTGACGTCGCCCTCGGCCTTCACCGAGTCGAGCGCGAAGACACAGTTGACGAGCACCACGCCGCCGCCGGGCACGATGCCCTCCTCGACGGCAGCCCGGGTGGCGGACACAGCGTCCTCCATGCGGTGCTTCTTCTCCTTGAGCTCCGTCTCGGTGGCCGCACCGACCTTGATGACCGCCACACCGCCGGCCAGCTTGGCAAGGCGCTCCTGGAGCTTCTCCTTGTCCCAGTCGGAGGTGCTTTTCTCGATCTCGGCCTTGATCTGCTCGATGCGGCCCTTGATGGCGTCCTGCGAGCCGGCGCCCTCGACGACGGTGGTGTCGTCCTTGGTGACTGTGACACGGCGGGCGCGACCGAGCGAGGTGAGCTGCGCGGAGTCGAGCTTGAGGCCGACCTCCTCGCTGATGA
>DAIUFS010000094.1:0-3033 GCA_036844485.1 Candidatus Dormiibacterota bacterium
CGTCCAGCGGAGCCTGGTCGATTCCCAGCCGGATCACGTCAATCAACCGAGTGGCGCCCATTCTACCAGCGACCAGAATTTGGCATCCGGGTCCGGCCAGGTCGACGCTGGCGAAGCTCACGGCGTCGACCGCGGCAACGTAGTCGACAACGAGACCGGCATTCTCCACGGGCCGGCGCACCAGCTCACACAGCGCGACCGCACTGTGCTCACCGGCCGAGAAGGCGTTCGCCGCAGCCGAGAGTCCGGTGGGAATGGCGAGCGCACGGCGGCGCTGGTCGGCACTGAGGTACGCGTTGCGGCTGCTCAGCGCCAGGCCGTCGGGGTCACGGACCACCGGACACACGGCGATCTCGACGCCGGTGTCGAGGTCGCGGGCGAGGTGACGCACCACGGCGCACTGCTGGGCATCCTTCTGGCCGAAGTAGGCGCGATGGGGACGGCAAGCGATGAGCAGCTTGGCGACCACCGTGGCCACCCCATCGAAGTGTCCGGGGCGATGGACCCCTTCGAGGACAGCGGTGATCGAGGCGTCGACGCGCACCGTGGTGGCGGCCGTCTTCCCGTACATCGCCTCAACGGTGGGAGCGAAGACGGCGTCCACCCGCTCCTCGGCGAGCACGGCGACGTCTTCGTCCAGCGGCCGCGGGTACCTGTCGAGGTCCTCGCCGGGGCCGAACTGCAGTGGGTTCACGAAGATGCTCACCACGATCCGATCGCAGTCGGCACGCGCGCGCTGGATCAGGCTGCGGTGGCCCGCGTGGAGAGCGCCCATGGTGGGCACGAGCCCCACGAGCAGGCCGGCGGCGCGGCATCGCTCCGACCAGCGGCGCAGCTCCTCGGGCGTGTCGAGCCGGCGCGGAGGCTCCGCCGGCCGCACGTCAGTGGTAGCTGTGTGCATCGTCGGGATAGCTGCCCGCGGCCACGTCGCTGGCGAACGCGCGGGCCGCGGCCACGATCGTCCCCCCGAGGTCGGCGTACGACTTGACGAACTTGGGCATGGATCCGCACGTCATCCCCAGCAGGTCGTAGACCACGAGGACCTGGCCATCGCAGTCGGGTCCCGCCCCGATCCCGATGGTGGGGATGGACAGGGCGGCAGTGGCCTCGGCAGCGAGGCTGCGCGGCACACCCTCGAGCACGACGCTGAAGGCGCCGGCCTCCTCGAGCGCCCTGGCGTCCTCGAGGAGGCGCTGCCGGTCAGCGAGACTGCGTCCCTGCACACGGTGACCGCCGAAGGCATTGATGGACTGGGGGGTGAGCCCGAGGTGTCCCATCACCGGGATGCCGCACTCGACGAGTCGCGCCGTCACCGGCGCCACCCAGCCACCGCCCTCCAGCTTCACCGCGTGCATCCCCGCCTTGATGAGGTCGACGGCATTGGCCACTGCCTGCTCGGTCGATTGCTGGTATGAGCCGAAGGGCATGTCGGCGATGAGCAGCTGATCGGGTGCGCCGCGGGCCACCGCCCGGGCGTGGTGGAGCATCTCCTCCATGGTGACGGGCAGCGTCGTCGGGTACCCGAGGTGGTTGTTGCCAACACTGTCCCCGACCAGCAGCGCGGGCACCTCCGCCGCGGCGAGGAGACGGGCGACGGCGACGTCGTAGGCGGTGACCATGACGAAGCGTTCGCCCCGCTCCTTGTGAGCGCGGAGGTCATGGATGGTGACTGGCACGGCGTCAGGCGACGCGTGGGTGGGCGACGACCCTCGACCCCCGCGCGCTCCCCGGCGCTGCGGCGGCAAGAGCATCGGCCACGGCCTCGCGGCCCTCTGGGCCGGCGAGTGCCAGGGTCTCGAGGGCCAGCCGGCGGTACAGCTCCAGGGTGCTGGGGTCGGCGGCGAGGACGTCGAGGTGGCGCGCCACGGTGGCAAGGTCGCCACGCACCACCGGGCCCGTCAGTGCGGACGCGGAACCGCCGGCCGCCGCGTTGCTGGCGGCCCCGCTGAGCAGAGCGGCGAGCGCACGGTGGGCGTCGGCCCGGGCCACACCCGCCTCCTCGAGCAGGCTGGTGGCTCGGGCCAGCAGCGCCAGCGGCGCGTTGCCGGCGAGCACGGCGGCGGCGTGGTAGAGCGCGCGGCCGCTGGCCGGGAGATCGATGACGTAGCCGCCGAGGTCGCTGGCCAGCGCGGTCAGCTGGGCCAGCAAGGGCTCCGGTCCCTGGACGACGAAGCTGGCACCGCGGAGCAGCGGAGCGCTGCGCGCACCCGCCAGCGCCTGGAGGGGATGGAACGCGCCGACCACGGCGCCCGTCGCCACCGCGGCGGCGAGGATCTCGGACCCATGGGTGGCGCTGCAATGCACCAGGGCCCGTCCGGTCAGGGCGACACCGGCAGCGGCGATCGTCGCCGCCACTCTGGGGATCTCCTCATCGGGGACTGTCGCGAAGGTGATGTCCGCGCGTCGGACCGCCTCGACCGCGGTGTCGACCACCATGGCCCCGGTCGCGGCTGCCAGCTCCGCAGCGTGTGCCGGGGTGCGGCTGTGCACGGCCACGACGGTGTGGCCGGCGGTGGTCAGCGCTGTGGCAAGGGCTGAACCCGCCCGCCCTGCCCCGATGAAGGCGAGCGTGGGCCGATCTCCGCCGGTCAGGGTCTCCACCGTCTCGGTCACCTCGTGATCCAAGCGTCTCTTGTTGCGCGAGCGCCGGCACCCGGTCCTCTGGCCTCGCGGCGCTCCGCGTCCACGGGCCTGACCGGCTGGTGCCGTCGCCGTCCTGGGGAAGTGTACCGCCGCGGACGTAACGTTTCCGGCGTTTGCCCCGGATGGCGGCCGAGGTCTGACCGAGTTGCTCAGGAGGGCTCCCGGCGACTAACCGCCAGGATCAGGCGGAGGCGGCTGCCTCGGTCGGGGTATCGCCGTCAGCGGCGGCCGGTGGCGCACCCTCCAGGTCGGCGATCATCCTCTTCATCTCCGCGGCCTCCATGGTCTCGACCTCGATGAGGCGCGTGGCCAGAGCTCGCAAGATGTGCTCACGCGGACGGAGCACCTCCTTGGCCTTCTGGAAGGCGGTCTCGACGAGGTGGTGAACCT
>DAIUFS010000095.1:0-2912 GCA_036844485.1 Candidatus Dormiibacterota bacterium
ACTCATCGAACGCCACCGCCATGTCGACGAACTGCGCGGTCGCGGCATGGAGATGTCCAGCCAACACACCGATCTGGTCGTCCAACGGCGCGCTCATCATGGCTCGCATTGTAGCAAACAGATGTTCGCTTCACTGCGGTTTCACCGGACATCGCGCACCCAATGCGGTTCGCGCCACAGGTCGAAATCACCCCACGAGGCGGTGCCAACGGACTGAGCGCTGAGGCGGTTCTCAGATATCCGGAGCCAGCGCTGTGCTGAGCAACGTGCGCACCTGCTCAACGTCTTTCCCGATCTGCGCCACCAGCTCGTCTGCCGACGGATACGCGCGCTCTTCGCGCAGCCGCTCAACGAACACCGCCCGCACCTCGCGACTGTAGAGGTCGCCGGAGAAATCGAGCAGGAACGCCTCGACGGTCAGGCGATCGCCCCCGAAGGTGGGCCGGTAGCCGACGTTGGTCGCCGCCGCATGCCAGTCGCCGTCGACACGCACCCACATGGCGTACACCCCCGGGGCGGGCAGACACTTCTCCGCCGTGATCGACAGGTTGGCGGTCGGGAAACCCAGGTGCCGCCCCACCTCCTCACCGTGCTCGACGGTCGCATCCATGAAGTAGGGGCGACCGAGCAGCGCCGCCGCAGCCGAGACATCGCCGTCGGCGACGAGTGAGCGTATCCGCGACGACGACACCGCCTGATCACCGACGCGCACCGCCTCGACCTGCTCCACCGGGAAGCCGTGTCGCTCGCCGTAGTCGCGGAGGAAGGCGACGTCGCCCTGCCGCTTGTGGCCCAGCGCGAAGTCATGGCCCACCACCAGCGCCCGCACGTCGAACGCGGCCAGCAGCATGTCGCCGAACTGCTCGGCGCGCCAGGTGCTCACCTCGCGAGTGAATCCGAGGACCACCAGGCGATCGAGACCGCGGGCCGCGAGGAGGTCGCGCTTCTCACTGAGCGTGGTGAGTGACTGTGGACAGTGCGCCGGATCGAGCACGAAGCGCGGGTGCGGGTCGAAGGTCAGCAGCGCGCTCTCAGCCTCGAGTTGCTGCGCCACCGAATCAACCGCATCGAGGAGTCGGACGTGCCCGAGGTGAACGCCGTCGAAGTTGCCGATGGTGAGCACCGCTGGGGCGTCGCCCTCCTGCCTGGGTGCCAGGCCACTGTCGACGCGCATCCGCTTAGTTGGTGAGGACCTTCGTCGGTCGGAGGAGGTTGCCGGCGATCTCGCCGATGGCGATGAGACGGCCGTCGGCGCTGTGCACGCGACACTGGTTGCCCGCGGTGAGCTCCGGGGTGCGGGGCAGCCACACCGACTGGCCGCGGCCGAGCATCGTCGCCGTCTGTGGGGGCAGGTCGACGCGCGGCAGGAAGTCGACGGCGCTGTCCATGGGGAGCAGCGCCGTGGTCGGATCCGGGGACGCGGCGAGCGCCTCGGGTGTCACGGCGTCCTCGAGGCGCAGGGGTCCATAGGCGGTGCGCGACAGCCAGGCGAGCAGTGCTCCCGTTTCGAGGCGCTCCCCCAGGTCGGCGGCGAGCACGCGCATGTAGGTGCCCTTGCCGCTGACCACCATGAGGTCCGCTTCGGCGCGGGGACCGGGGCGGAACGCGGTGACCTCGATGCTCTCGATGCGCGCCATGCGCGGCTTGCGCTCCACCTCCTGGCCGCTGCGGGCCAGCTCGTAGAGGTGCTTGCCCTCGTGGCGGACCGCCGAGTGCATCGGTGGTACCTGCTCGATGTCGCCGACGAACTGCGCGGCGGCCGCGCGGACGTCCTCTTCGGTGAGCGCACCGGCGTCGCGCCCCGCCGTCACCTCGCCCTCGGTGTCGAGGGTGTCGCTGCGCTCCCCGAAGCGAACCACGCAGCGGTACGTCTTGCTCTGCTGGTGGAAGTAGTCGACCAGCCGGGTGGCCTGGCCGATGCACATCGGCAGCAGCCCTGTGGCGGTGGGATCGAGCGTGCCGGCGTGGCCGACGCGACGCTCGTTGAAGATGCGGCGCACCACCCGGACGGCATCGAACGAGGTCATGCCGGCCGGCTTGTCGATGGCCAGGATGCCGCTGTGCGCTGTCGCGGTGGTGCGCGACCCGGCCAGCGCCGGGGTCACCTGGAGGACCGCAGCAGCCCCCGCGCGACCGCGAGAACCTGCGGCTCGAACACCGCGAGGGGTTCGCGCAGCTCGGCACCGGCGGCGCGGTGGTGCCCTCCCCCGCCGAACGGGCGGCACACCGCGGTGGCGTCGTAGGGGTCGCGGGTGCGGACGCTCACCTTGGTCACCCCCGGCGCGTTCTCCTTGAAGAGGATCGCGATCGCCATGGTGTCGATGCTCTGCAGCTGATCGATGACGCCCTCGGACTCCATCATGTCCGCGCCGGCCTCCTCGAGCATCGCCTGGGTGATCTCCGACCAGATCAGGCGTCCCTCCAGCTCGGTGTGCAGCCGGGCCACGGCCAGCCCCTCGAGCTTGAGCTGGGGCACGGACCGTGACTTGTAGCTCTTCAGCGCCACCCAGCCGGGGTTGCAGCCCGCCGCGACAAGGTCGGCGCCCAGGCGAAGCGCCGCCTCGGTGGTGTTCTCGTGGCGGAAGCCGCCGGTGTCGGTGAACAGCGCCGCGTAGAGGTTGGTGGCCACGTCGGCGGTGATCGGCGCGCCGAGCTCTGTGAGGAGGCGGTGGACCACCTGGCCGGTGGCGCTGGCCGTGGCCTCGATGAGGTTGACGCTGCCGAAGCCCTCGTTGCTGACATGGTGGTCGACGTTGACCACGGTCGGGGTGGCGCCGATCAGGTCCTGCTTGTCACCGAAGCGGGCCACCGTCGCGCAGTCGAACGTGAAGAGCACGTCGATGTCGTCACCGGCCGTCTCGGAGATGGTGTCGAAACCCGGCAGGTACTCGAGCATGCGCGGCATTGGCGAC
>DAIUFS010000096.1:0-2889 GCA_036844485.1 Candidatus Dormiibacterota bacterium
GCCGACGAAGGGATCGGTGGCGATCTTGAAGGCGAGGGCCGAGAAGGGGTCCTCGTCGCTGACCCGCCGGGTCTCGCGCTTGTCGTTGAGCAGCCCCTCGATGCCGGGCTTGTCGAGCGGCGAGGGCAGGAAGTCGACGACGGCGTCGAGCATGGGCTGGATGCCCTTGTTCTTGAGCGCGCTGCCGCAGAGAACCGGCACCAGCTTGGTGGCGACGGTCCCGGCACGGAGCCCGTGGATCAGCTCGGCGGCGCTGAGCTCCTCGCCCTCCAGGTACTTCATCATCAGTACGTCGTCGCATTCGGCGACGGCCTCGAGAAGGGTGCGGCGGTATTCGGCCACCAGCTCCGCCATCTCGGCGGGGATCTCGGAGCGCTTGCTGGTGGTGCCGAGGTCGTCGGTGTAGACGATCGCCTCCCTGCGCACCAGGTCGACGACGCCCCTGAAGTCGGACTCGTTGCCGATGGGAAGCTGGACGCAGACCGGGTTGGCGCCGAGCCGCTCGCGGATGCTGGCGACCGACGCGTAGAAGTTGGCACCGACGCGGTCCATCTTGTTGATGAAGCAGATGCGGGGCACGTCATACCGGTCGGCCTGGCGCCAGACGGTCTCTGACTGGGGCTCCACACCGGCCACGGCGTCGAACACGGCTACCGCGCCGTCGAGGACACGGAGGCTGCGCTCCACCTCCATGGTGAAGTCCACGTGCCCGGGCGTATCGATTATGTTGATGCGATGGCCGCGCCATTCCGCTGCCGTCGCGGCCGAGGTGATGGTGATCCCGCGCTCCTGCTCCTGGACCATCCAGTCCATGGTGGCGGCGCCCTCGTGGACCTCCCCCATCTTGTGGATGCGGCCGGTGTAGAAGAGAACGCGCTCGGTCGTGGTGGTCTTGCCCGCGTCGATGTGGGCCATGATCCCGATGTTGCGGGTCTTCTCGAGCGGGAACGCGCGGGTAGCCACAGCCATCTCTAGTACCGGAAGTGGCTGAAGGCCTTGTTCGACTCGGCCATCTTGTGGGTGTCCTCGCGGCGCTTGATCGAGGCGCCCACCCCGTTGGCGGCGTCCATCAGCTCGCCGGCGAGGTTGTCGGCCATGCTCTTGCCGTTACGCCCGCGGGCGTAGCGGATGATCCAGCGGCGCGCCAGCGCGGCGCGGCGATCGTGGCGGATCTCGACGGGCACCTGGTAGGTGGCTCCGCCCACGCGCTTGGGCTTGACCTCGAGCACCGGGGTGACGTTGCGCATGGCCTGGTCGAAGACGTCGAGGGGCTCACGGCGCTGGGAGCGACGGATCTTCTCGAAGGCGTCGTAGACGATCTTCTCGGCGGTGCTCTTCTTGCCGGCCAGCATCACGCAGTTGATGAACTTGGCCAGGCCGGGGTTGCCGTAGATGGGATCGGGCAGGATGGTCCGTTTCTGGATACGGGCGCGGCGGGGCATCTACCGGGCCGCCTTCTCGCGCTTGGCGCCGTACTTGCTGCGCCCCTGCTTGCGGTTCTTGGCCCCGGCGGTGTCGAGGGTGCCGCGGACCACGTGGTAGCGAACCCCGGGGAGGTCGGCGACCTTGCCGCCGCGCACCAGCACCACCGAGTGCTCCTGGAGGTTGTGGCCGATGCCGGGGATGTAGGCGGTGACCTCCACCTTGGTGGTCAGGCGAACGCGGCAGACCTTGCGCAGCGCCGAGTTGGGCTTGCGGGGGGTGGTCGTGTACACGCGCACGCACACACCGCGACGCTGGGGGCTCCCCCGAAGTGCCGGCGCCTTGGTCTTCTTGACAGCCGTGCGGCGGCCCTTGCGGACCAACTGCTGAATGGTGGGCACGCTACTCCGATAGACATGAACAGCGCAGTCCGGGCGAAACTGCGCGCGAATACACCGTCGCCGCATTGGCGCGAACGACAATCGTACCAGCGCCCTGGCTGAACCGTCAAACCAGGCCGGGCGCACGCGACCCTTCGTGACCGGGGTCGCGCTCATCCCCAGGGCGCAAGCTGGGGGGCGGGCCCGCGACCCACCAGCCAGGCGAGCAGGTCGCGCTGGTCGGCGGTGGGCAGGAACCGCTCCTCCGCTTGGGGTACCCAGAGCCGGACGAGGTCGTCCGGCCAGTCCCGCGGCGTGTAGCCCATGCCGAGGTCGACGTGGTGCACCGCCACCTCGCGCCAGCGAGCCGACACCACCGCTCGTGCCGGGATCAGCTCTCCACCGACGGAGCGGCTGAGCCGGTCCCACCCATCCTCCGGAAGGGCTGCCAGGGCGGCCTCGACGTCCGCGCTGGTGCGGAGCACGTCGGCGACCAGGTCGGCTGCCGAGCGACCCGCTCCTTCTTCTATGTCGCGCCCGCGACCTTCCTTCCCTCCGGCGTACTGATCGACGACCCTGGCTTCGGCCGCTCCCGCCAGCCGCCGCACAACGCTGTCGGCGTTGCGGGCCAGGTGCGTGAGCACGTGGCCGACGGACCAGCCGGCGAGCAGGCTGGGCCGGCGTGCGAGCTCATCGGTGAGTCCGGCGATGGTCACGGCGAGTCCCGCGTGGGCCTGGGCGGTGCCGTCGATCTCCACCGTGGGGGCGCCATCGGCCGCAGCACCGCCGTCAACAGCAGCGCCAGCGGCGGCAGCACCCCCGGAGCCGCCTGAGGAATCAGCGGGAGTCATGGACGGAGACTACTGTCCTACGCCTGTCCTACGCCTGTCCTACGCCGCAAGCGGGGTCGGAGGTCGCGCCCGGGACCCGTGGTCAGGGTGGGGCGGCAGGGTCAGGATCTCCCCGCTGTCGGTGCGGACGATCTGGAAGCCGCATTCGTGCACCAGCCAGTGGTGGCGATGACACAGCAGGACCAGGTTGCCGAGGATTGTCACCGTGACGCCCCCCGCAGGCAGTCGTGAACCTC
>DAIUFS010000097.1:0-2665 GCA_036844485.1 Candidatus Dormiibacterota bacterium
CGGCGGCATAGCTCAGCTGGTAGAGCACCCGGCTCATACCCGGTATGTCCCTGGTTCGAATCCAGGTGCCGCCACCAACGCCGCACCGCGGGTGGGTCATGGGCGCTCACGGGTCATCGCTGGAGCCGCGGCAGCGAGGTGCCGCGGTGGGACGTCTGCGCCGTGCGGTGGCGGCGGCCATCGACTCACGCGGTGTGCTGAGGCGCGGAGAGACGGTGGTTGTGGCCTGCAGTGGTGGCCCCGATTCCACGGCGATGCTGGACGCGCTGGCACGCCTGGCGCCCCCGCGTGCGCTCACCCTCCATGTGGCGCACGTCGATCACGGCCTGCGCGACGGCTCCCCAGGTGAGGCGGCGCCTGTCGCCGCCGCGGCGGCAGAACGTCGTCTTCCATTCACCGCGCTGACGGTGGCCGTGGCGCCGCTCGGCTCGTCCCTCCAAGACCGCGCCCGCGACGCTCGTCACGGCGCGCTGAGGGAGCTCGCGGATGCCCTCGGCGCCACCTCGATCGCGCTGGCTCACACCGCCGACGACCAGGCGGAGACTGTGCTGATGCGTGCCCTTGCCGGCGCCACCCCACGCGCTCTGGCCGCGATGGCCGAACGCAGCGGAGCTCTGGCACGGCCGCTGCTGCGCGTATGGCGTGATGACGTCGCCGCCTACTGTGCCGCTCTGGGGCTTGCCACAGTGGAGGATCCCAGCAACTCCGACCCCCGCTTCCTGCGCAGCCGGGTGCGTCACGAGCTGCTCCCCGCCCTCGAGGCAGTCTTCCCGGCGGCGCGACGGCGGCTGTGCGTTCTCGCCGATCATCAGCGCCGTCTGGTCGACGGCTGAACAGCGCCCCGCAACAGCTTTCAACGCAGCGTCGCAAAGGGGGTTCAAACGAGACCCTCTGGTAGACTGCGGCCAATGCGCACCCCTCGTCGTGGCCTCACCTACGGCGGCCTCGCGGTCGTCTTCATCCTCATCGTTTACGTGCTGATCCATGGGGCGCAGGGCAGTTCCGCGCAGAGTCGCGACTCCGGCCAGCTCGCCCAGGCCGCGATCAATTACAAGGATCACAGCAGCGACAAGGCCAACACCCTGTCCTCCGACCCCAACCAGCGGGCCGTCATCAACGGCGATGGCACAGCGGTCGCCTGGTACACGGCCGACGGCACCCAATATCAGACCACCGTCGGCTCCAGCGCGGAAGCGCTCAAGATCTTCACGGATAATGGCTACACCAATTTTCGAAACGACTCCAGTACCGGGAGCAACTTCCTCTTGAGCATCCTCCTGCCCAACCTGGTCCTCTTCGGGCTGATGGCGCTCTTCCTGCTCTGGATCTTCCGGCAGACCCAGAGCGGCAACAACCAGGCCATGTCGTTCGGGCGCAGTCGCGCCCGCCTGCTCACCGGTGACAAGCCGGCCATCACCTTCGCCGACGTGGCCGGCGTCGAGGAGGCCAAGCAGGAGCTGTCGGAGATCGTCGAGTTCCTCAAGTTCCCGGACAAGTTCACCGCCGTCGGGGCGCGCATCCCCAAAGGGGTGTTGCTGGTGGGGCCTCCGGGCACGGGCAAGACCCTGCTCAGCAAGGCAGTCGCGGGAGAGGCGGGCGTGCCGTTCTTCAGCATCAGCGGCTCAGAGTTCGTGGAGATGTTCGTCGGCGTGGGCGCCAGCCGCGTGCGCGATCTCTTCGACCAGGCCAAGAAGAACTCGCCGTGCATCGTCTTCGTCGACGAGATCGACGCCGTCGGCCGTCAGCGTGGCGCCGGCCTTGGCGGCGGTCACGACGAGCGCGAGCAGACGCTCAACCAGCTGCTCGTCGAGATGGATGGCTTCGAGACCGCCACCCACGTGATCGTGATCGCGGCCACCAACCGACCCGACGTGCTCGACCCGGCGCTGCTCAGGCCGGGCCGCTTCGACCGCCACGTCATGCTCGACCGCGCCGACATCCGCGGCCGTCGCGCCATCCTCGAGGTGCACGCGCGCAACAAGCCCCTCGACCCCTCGGTGGAGCTCGAGGTGCTCGCCAAGCAGACCCCCGGGTTCTCCGGCGCGGACCTGGCCAACCTCATCAACGAGGGAGCCATCCTCGCTGCCCGGGCCAATCGCAAGGTGATCACCATGCCCGACCTCGAGGAGGCGATCGCCCGCGTCATCGCCGGCCCCGAGCGCAAGAGCCGGATGATCGGCGAGAACGAGAAGCGCACCATCGCCTTCCACGAGATGGGCCACGCCATGGTGGGAATGCTCCTCGAGCACACCGACCCGGTCCACAAGATCTCCGTGGTGAGCCGCGGCATGGCCCTCGGGTGGACGCTCAGCCTGCCCTCCGAGGACAAGTACCTGGTCAGCAAGGCGGAGCTCGAGGATCAGCTCGCTCAGATCCTTGGTGGCCGCTGCGCCGAGGAGCTCATCCTCGGGGAGAACAACATCACCACCGGTGCCTCCGACGACATCCGCAAGGCCACGCAACTGGCCCGCAAGATGGTCACCGAGTGGGGGATGAGCGACAAGCTCGGACCGCTGACCTTCGGCACCAAGGAGGAGCTGGTGTTCCTCGGCCGTGATCTCGGCGAGCAGCGCAACTACTCGGAGGACATCGCCAGCGAGATCGACCAGGAGGTTCACCACCTCGTCGAGACCGCCTTCCAGAAGGCCAAGGAGGTGCTCCGTCC
>DAIUFS010000098.1:0-2492 GCA_036844485.1 Candidatus Dormiibacterota bacterium
GCGACTTGCCCGCCTTGCCGACGGTCTCGTTCTCGTGGTCGACGTTGCCCACCTGGCCGACTGTCGCCGAGCAGCGCAGGTCGACGCGGCGCACCTCGCCGGAGGGCATGCGCAGGGTGGCGTGGCCACTCTCCCTGGCGAGCAGCTGGGCGGCGCCGCCCGCGCTGCGCACCAGCTGGCCGCCGCGGCCCAGCTTGAGCTCGATGTTGTGGATGGTCGTGCCCAGCGGCATGCTCGCCAGCGGCAGGCTGTTGCCGGGCCTCACCTCCGCCTTCGGTCCCGACATCACGGTGTCGCCGACGGCCAGTCCCAGGGGGGCGAGGATGTAGCGCTTCTCCCCGTCCGCGTAGTTGATGAGCGCGATCCGCGCGGAGCGGTTGGGGTCGTACTCGATCGTGGCCACGCGGCCGGGCACGTCGACCTTGTTGCGCTTGAAGTCGATCAACCGGTACAGCTTCTTGTGGCCGCCGCCGCGGTGACGCACGGTGATGCTGCCCGTGTTGTTGCGACCGCTGTGCTTCTTGAGGTGCTCGGTGAGCGACTTCTCGGGAGTCGTCCTGGTGACCTCCTCGAAGCTGCTCACCGACATGAAGCGGCGCCCCGGGCTGGTCGGCTTGTAGCGCTTGATGGGCATGGCTACACGCCCTCGAACAGCCCGTCGATCCGCTGACCGGGGGCGAGGGTGACGACTGCTTTCTTCCAATCGGGGCTGTGCCCGACCACGCGGGCGCGGCCGCGGGAGCGGCGGCGCACCTTGCCGCGCACGTTGACGGTGTTGACCCGCGTCACCGTGATCTTCTGGGCGGCGAAGAGCTCCTCGACGGCGCGGCCGATCTCGATCTTGGTGGCCCAGGGAGCGCAGCGAAACGCGTAGCGCCCCACCGCCATGGCTCCGTACGACTTCTCGCTGACCACCGGTCCCAGGACTGCCTGCTCAGCGGTGCGGCCGATGCTCATGACCACGCCTCCTCGACGTGCTCGAGGGCATCGCGGGTCATCAGCACGGTGTCGGCGGTGAGCAGGTCGCGCACCGAGAGGTTGGCGGCGAGGATGACCCTTACCTCGGGAAGGTTGCGAGCGCTGCGTTCCAGCTGCTCGTTGTGCGAGCCGAGCACCACGAGGACGCGGGCGCCGGCCTCGATGTTGCGGAGCAGACCGACCACGGCGCGGGTGCTGGGCAGATCCAGCTCGAAGCTGCCGAGCACGGCGATGTGCCCGTCCTGGGCCTTGGCGGCGAGCGCGCTGCGCAGCGCCAGGCGGCGCTGCTTGCGGGGCATCTCCTGGCGATGGCTGCGCGGCGTCGGTCCGAAGACCACGCCACCACCCGCCCACTGCGGCGACCGGATCGAGCCCTGGCGGGCACGGCCGGTGCCCTTCTGACGCCACGGCTTCTTGCCCCCGCCGCGCACCTCGGTGCGGTTCTTGGTGTCGTGCGTGCCCTGGCGTGCATTGGCGAGCTGGCGGGTCAGCGCCTGGTGCATCACGGCTGTGTTGATGGGGCCGCCGAAGATGGCGTCGGACAGCTCCACCTCACCGGTGGACGCGCCGGTCTGGTCGACGACGTTGACGGCGGTCATGACAGCGTCGCCTCGCGATCACTGGGGCGCACCAGCACCACCGAGTTCTTGTGGCCGGGAACCGATCCCTTGACAAGCAGGAGGTTGCGCTCGGAGTCGACGCGCACCACCTCGAGATGGCGGGTGGTGCGGCGCACGTTGCCGTACTGGCCCGACATCTTCACGCCCTTGAAGGTGCGGGCGGCATCGACGGAGCCGATCGAACCGGGCTGGCGCGTGTTCATCGAGCCGTGGCTGACCGGCCCGCGGCTGAAGCCGTGGCGCTTGACCGTGCCGGCAAAACCCTTGCCCTGGCTGATCCCGGTGACATCGACGAGCTCGCCCTCGCTGAATATCTCCACCCGCAGGCGGCTGCCCAGCTCGGCCTCTCCGGCGTCGCGCACCTCGGCGAGCTGGCGCAACGGCCGCACCCCGGCCCGCCGGTAATGCCCCGACAGCGGCTTGTTGACCCGCTTGGCGAGCTGCTCGCCGAAGCCGATCTGCACCGCCTCGTAGCCGTCATTGGAGGTCGTCTTGCGCTGCACCACGTGGCAGGAATCCGACTCCAGGACGGTCACTGACACCACCGTGCCGCGCTCGGTGAAGATCTGGGTCATGCCCACCTTGCGGGCGAGGATCCCCTTAGCCACGCTGGTCTCCGAGCTTGATCTCGATGTTCACCCCGCTGGGCATGTTGAGCCGCATCAGGGCGTCGACCACCTTGGGGTTGGGGTCGAGGATGTCGAGGATGCGCTTGTGGGTGCGCATCTCGAACTGCTCGCGCGAGTCCTTGTCGATGAAGGGCCCGCGGACAACCGTGTACTTGTTGATGGTGGTGGGCAGCGGAACCGGGCCGGCCACGCGGGTACCTGTGCGCGTGGCCGTCTCGACGATCTTCGAGGCGGCCTGGTCCAGGACCCTGTGGTCGTACGCCTT
>DAIUFS010000099.1:0-2257 GCA_036844485.1 Candidatus Dormiibacterota bacterium
CGGCGCAGATCGCCAGCCCGACGAGGGTGAGGGTGTTGGGTGTGAGGCCGAGGAGTCGCAGCGCCGGGACGAGGCGTCGCGCCCCGGCCCTAACCCATTCCTGAAACCTGGCGGTGAACACCGGCGGCAACCATGTGCACACGGGACCGTCCCCGTGCTTCGTCGTACACGTCGAGGATGGAATCCGCGACGCGATGCCAGTCGTAGTGCTGCGAGGTTCGCAGCCCGGTCGCGCTCATGGCGCGGCAGAGGTCCTCGTCGTTGAGCAACGTGTCGATGGCCTGGGCAAGCACCCGAGGCTGGTTCGGCGGTACCAGGAGCCCATCCTTGCCGCCATGGATCACGGCGGTGAATCCGGGAATCGCCGAGGCCAGCACAGGTACCCCGCTCGCCATCGCCTCGAGGAGAACGATCCCGAAGCTCTCACCACCGGTGGCGGGGCTGCAGAAGATGTCGGCCGACGTGTAGTAGCGGGGCATCATCTCGTTGCTGATGCGGCCCGAGAAGAGCACGTCGGGGATGCCGAACGAGTCAACCTGGCGCTCGTATCCCTCGCGCTGCGGGCCGTCACCGACCGCCACCAGGCGGAGGTCAGAGCGGCGGCGGCGGAGCTGGGCGTAGGCCTCGAGGAGGATGCCGAATCCCTTGCGCTGCTCCATGCGCCCCACGAACAGCAGGGTCTTCATGCCCGGGGTTCGCAGACCCGCGACCACAGCGTGGTCGGGCCGGAAGCGAGCGGTGTCGATGCCGTTGGGGACGATGCGGTAGTCGCCCGGGAAGTAGCGGGCGACGAAATCGCGGGCGGGCACGCTCACAGCGATGCATGCATGCAGCCGCTTGAAGTACCGGCCTAGGAACGGCCGGCCGTAGTAGTACCCGAGGTTGCGCCGCGCGTGGGTGTGGAAGGTGGCGACATTGGCTCCGCGGTGGAAGCGGAGCACGGTGATCGGGAGCGACGGAACCAGCGGCTCGTGGTAGTGCACCACGTCGAAGTCGCTGTCGTCGAGCAGGGCGCGGACGCGGCGCACCAGGTGGAAGCTGAGCGCTATGCGAGCCACCGAGCCGTTGGTCTTGATGGGCACGCTGCGGCCGATGCGCACATAGCCGGGGATGCCGTGGTCGTCGCCGATGCGACTAGAGGGCGCGAGCACCGTGACCTGGTGGTCGCGCTGCCGCAGCGTGTCGGCGAGATGGCGGACGTGCTCGGTCACTCCGCCGGGGTGCATGTAGTCGTACGGCGACACCAGGCACACTTTCATGCGGCGGGCTCCGGCCAGACCGGATCGAGGACGTGCCATTGGTCCGGGTTCTTGCGGATCACCGGTTCGAAGAGGGCGAGGATCTCACGCGCGATCCGCTCAGCCTCCACCTCACGCGGCGCGTCGGGGTCATACGATCTCTCCGGGAACACCATGCCCTCGACGCCCCAGCTGGTGCGCAGGAGCGCGACCGGCACCACCGCCGCCCCACTGCGCATGGCCACCTCGACCACCCCCAGCGGAATGGGCGCCGGCTTGCCGAAGAACGGCATTCGCGTGCCCGTTCCGCTCAGGTCGCGATCGATGGCGATGGCGATGCCGCCACCGCTGCGCAGGTGTTTGAAGACCTCACGCATCGCTGCCGCTCCGATCCGCCGGGCGGCCTGGGTGTCGCCCCGGAGCATGGCCTCGATGTCGATCGGGATGACCTTGACGCCGAGGGCTCCGCGGGCGCCCGCGATTGCCTCGAAGAGCTTCTGCGGCCTCAGCTGTTCGGCGAGCAGCGCCAGCTGGCCGCCGCCCCCGTTCCACGCCGCCAGCCCCGCCTCCCAGGCGCCGAAGTGCATCGACACCACCACCACCCCCCTGCCTCGCGCCAGCGCGTCGGTGTAATGGTGGAGGTCGACCTCGCGGAGGCGCCGGGTGGTGGCCGCGGGATCGAGCGGGATGGCCATGACGTCGACCCAGCCGCGGCTGAGGTGACGGACGTTGCGCCGCACCACGGTGTTGAGCTCGCGCTCCCCGGCATCGGGAATGACGAGGCGCAGGTTGTCACGGAGCGCGTCGAACTTGCGGGGGACGCTGGCGAGGAGCACGTCGGCGACCCGGTCGGCGAGCACGAAGCTGGCGCGACGGGGCAGCACGCGCACCAGCGCTGAGGCGGCGCGATAGAGGTGGTACGGCAGCATTGCCTCGCCACGCCGCCGCCACGGGAACAGGCGCGAACGGGCCCGGAGCGTCGACCCCCGGCCCGCCTCGACCACCCTGGGACCTCGGCC
>DAIUFS010000100.1:0-1838 GCA_036844485.1 Candidatus Dormiibacterota bacterium
CCTTGAAGTCCATGTCGCCGAGCGCGTCCTCCATCCCCTGGATGTCGCTGAGGATTGCCGCGCGATCGTCGCCCTCATCGGTGATGAGGCCCATGGCGATGCCCGCCACAGGAGCGACCAGCGGAACCCCGGCGTCCATCAGTGCGAGGCATCCGCCACACACGGACGCCATCGAGGTGGAGCCGTTGCTGGAGAGGATCTCGGTGACGATCCGCACCACGTAGGGGAAGTCGGCATCGTCGGGCATGACGTTGTGCAGCGCCCGCTCGGCGAGGGCGCCGTGACCGATCTCGCGGCGGCCGGGAGCGCGCTGGAAGCGCGCCTCGCCGACGGAGTACGGCGGGAAGTTGTAGTGATGCATGAATCGCTTGAACTCCTCGAGTCCAAGCCCGTCGATCTTCTGCTGGTCCTGGCCGGAGCCGAGCGTGACGATCGAGAGCGCCTGCGTCTGGCCGCGGGTGAAGATGGCGCTGCCGTGCGTGCGCGGCAGCACGCCGACCTGGGCCCAGATGGGCCTGATCTCGTCGGTGCGACGGCCGTCGGGACGCACTCCCTCGTGAAGGATGGCGTTGCGCACCGCCTTCTTGGTCTCCGACTCGAACGCCTTGCTGATGTCGCCGCGCTTCTCCGCGAACCGCTCGGCGAGCGCCGCGATGACCTCGGCCTTGAGGTCGTCGAGCTGACGCTCGCGCGCCGCTTTGTCGACGTTGCGCGCGGCCTGCCCGATGCGATCGGCGACCTGCTCGTGCACCGCGGAGGCGACCTCAGGATCGGTGGCCACCGGCGGGTAGCTCATGTTCGGTTTGGCGCCGAGCGCGTTGCGGATGTCGAGCTGGAACTGCACCAGTCGCTTGATCTCGTCGTGCGCCATGCGCATCGCCTGGAGCATCACTGACTCGGACACCTGGCGCGCGCCCGCCTCGACCATGCTGATCGAGTCGGCGGTGCCGGCGACCACCAGGTCGAGCTCCGACTCGGCGATCTGCTGGAGGGTGGGGTTGAGCATCAACCGGCCGTCGAGCATGCCGACGCGCACGCAGCCGACCGGTCCCGCGTGGGGAATGTCGCTGATCGCCAGCGCCAGGGACGCTCCGGTCACCGCCAGGGTGGTGGGGTCCTGCTCCTGGTCGGCGCTGACAACGGTGGCGATGATCTGGACGTCGTTGCGGAAGTCCTTGGGGAAGAGCGGCCGCAGCGGGCGGTCGATCATCCGGCTGGCGAGCACGCCGGCTTCGCTGGGACGTCCCTCACGGCGGGGGAAGCTGCCGGGAATGCGTCCCACGGCGTACAGCTTCTCCTCGTAGTCGCAGGTGAGCGGGAAGAAGTCGATTCCCTCTCGCGGTGTGCGGTTGGCGGTGGCGGTGACGAGCACCACGACGTCGCGGCAGCGGATGAAGAGCGCGCCGTTCGCCTGCTCGGCGATGTGCCCGGTCTCGACGGTCAGCTTCTGACCGGCGTACTCGGATTCGAATTTCTGGTAGGCCATGGGGTCTCCTGTGTGAATGGATGACCCGGGTGGCGAGCGAACCAGCGGCCTCACGCGGATGGTGGTGAGATTGGGGACTGGAGGTCGGCGGGCGGTTCGCGCCAGTGGCTGCGATCCCGCACTGTTGCCGAGGTCCAGACGCCAACCTCTCACCGGCTGCGCGCGGCTGCGGAGGTCGTCGCTCCCGGATCGGAGCGGTTGTGTGTTGATGTGAGATGTCGCACCCACCGTCAGGCGGGCTGTGCACAGCCCTCCGTGTGGTGGACGGTCGAACGCGAGCGCATCGGTTACCGGCGCAGCCCGAGCTGGGCGATGATCGCGCGGTAGCGCTCGACGTCGGTGCGGGTGAGGT